>JACQYM010000222.1 GCA_016208225.1 Deltaproteobacteria bacterium
ATACCGGCGCCTGGCTGCGCCATCCCTCGGATGTCGTCATCCCCGACAGCGGCGAGTATGCGGGGATGAATGCGTACAATCCCCTGGCGCCGGTGGCAAAAACCGATCTGGCCGGCAAGAAGAATTATGCCACGGTGGAGCTGGGCCAGGACGCGGTGACCTGCATCTCCTGTCATCGGCCCCATGGCTCGCCTTATCCGGATATGCTGCGCTGGGATTATGACACCTGCATCTCGGGCACCCAGAATGACGAATGCGGCTGCTTCGTCTGCCATACGACCAAGGATAGCTGACGGAGTGAGGGAGCGTGGGGCGGAAGCTGAGTGCCAGCAGGATTCAGCGCTTGTTGTCGGATCCCTGTTTACGGTTGCCGGTTTACGGTTTACAGTATTGGAAGATGGTAACTCAACTTTCTGAGTTGGTATAATATATTGAAATCATGAATTATATGACAAAATTTCGGATCGTCATTCCGGCATGTTTTCAGCCGGAATCCAGTATCCGGTGTTTTCTGGATGCCGGATCAAGTCCGGCATGACGGATTGCATACTGCTTATTTCATACAACTCATTGTTATCTCGAATAATTCACCAACTCCGAAAGTTGATATGGTAAGAATACGTTCTTAAATCGCAATGCTGTTCACTTTAGCCTCTTCCCATAGACACAGGCTTGGGGTCATGCAAAGCAATTCCAGCCCCCGCCTTCGCCGGGGTGACGGCGCAGCTTATATAGAATGCTCTAGAGTGAACGGTATTGTTCTTAAAAACCGTAAACTGTAAACCGTAAACCGTCCCCCCATCCCGAACGCCCCCGGGCATCACGCCGAAGCTGAGTTGCGTAACTCCTCTGATTTTCGCAGATAGTAGCGGTAATCCCCCTCGTAGACCCGCATTTCGCCGTGGTCGATCTCAAAAACCCGCTGTACCAGGCCGCGCAGGAAGTGACGGTCATGGCTGACGAGCAGCACCGTGCCGGTGAATTTCTGCAGGGCGTCGAGCAGGATCTCCCTGGACTGGATATCGAGATGGTTGGTCGGCTCGTCCAGGATGAGCAGATTCAACGGCCTGGCCAGCAGGGTGGCGAGCACCACCCGGCTTTTTTCGCCGCCGGAGAGATTGGCGATGCGTTTGTCTACCTCATCATTCTGGAAGAGAAAGGCGGCGCACAGGTTGCGCACCGTGCCGATGGAGGCCTGGGGAATGGCCTCCTGCACCGTGGCGAAGACGGTCTTTTCCGGGGCGAGCAGCTCCATGGCATGCTGGCTGAAGTAGCCGATGCTGACATTGACCCCGATCTTGAGACTGCCCGCCGTTGCTTCGGTCTGACCGGCCAGCACCTTGAGAAAGGTTGACTTGCCCGCGCCGTTTACCCCGACCACCGCGATCTTCTGCTGCCTTTTGACGTGGCCTGAAATGCCGCTGAATACCGATCGGCCGCCGCCGTCCGGCAGGGTCCATGCCTTGGCCAGGCCGTCCATGGTCAGCACGTCATCACCGCTGCGCGGCGGCTCGACAAAATCGAATTTGATGACCTTCTGTTCCGGCGGCAGTTCAATGCGCTCGATTTTGTCGATTTTCTTGGCCCTTGACTGGACCTGGGCCGAGTGGGAGGGCCGCTTCCTTGGCCAGCATCTCCTGCTGGCGGCGGTAGCTGGCCAGCAGCTGGTCGCGGCGGATTTCCCGCTCGCGCAGGTAGAAGTTGTAGTTGCCGCTGTAGGTGGTTACGGTGCGGTTGCCCACCTCGATGATGCGGGAAACGATGCGGTTCATGAAATCCCGGTCATGGCAGGTCATGAGCAGGGCGCCCTTGAAATCGCTGGTCAGCCATTCTTCCAGCCAGATGATCGATTCCACATCCAGGTGGTTGGTCGGTTCGTCCAGCAGCAGGACATCGGGGTTGAGGGTGAGGATCTTGGCCAGCTCGATGCGCATTTTCCAGCCGCCGCTGAAGGTCTCCACCGGCCGGTGAAAATCATCCGGGCCGATGCCGAGCCCGGTGAGCAGCGTCTGGGCCCGGGTTTCCAGATCGTAGCCGCCGCGGTGCTCGAATTCCTCCACCGCATTGCCGTAACGTTCGAGCAGGGCCGTCATTTCCTCGTCCGCCATGGGCAGGCCCATGGCCGTTTCCATCTCCCGCATCCGCGCCCCGAGTTCGATCACCTCGCCGGATGCGGCCATCACTTCCGCCAGGGCCGAGCGGCCGGCCATGTCCCCCACATCCTGGGAGAAGTAGCCGATCACCGTTTTCCTGGCGCAGGAGATGTCACCCTTGTCCGCCTCCTCCTCGCCGGTGATCAGCCGGAAGATGGTGCTTTTGCCGGCGCCGTTGGGCCCGACCAGCCCGGTTCTGGTGCCGGGCGGGATCTGCAGGCTGGCATTCTGAAAGAGGATCTGCGCGCCGTGCTGTCTGGTTATGTTGGTCAGATGTATCATCGGTTGTAACTCCGGAGAAAATCGCGGAATGTAGCACGGCTGGAGCCGCAGGGCAAGAGGAAACGTTTCCGGCGTTTCAACGTTTAAGCGTTTAAACGTTTAAGCGCTGGAACGTTTAAACGCTGGAACGTTGGCACGTAATATTCCCCCCGCAGAAAAAAGGGGCATGATTTGAGGTGAACAGCTGGGGGTCGCGGCGCACAATGGGGGCAATGGCCGGGTGGCGCTTGAATTCCCGGTCCAGGAAGCGCCGGACCTTCTGGCGGTGCCAGCCCATGGGGTGGATAAAATCGGTGTACAGGGAGAGGTCGCCCGCATAAAAGTCGCTGGTTGCCAGGGTGCCCGCCTCCGGCCCGCACACCGGCAGATTGAAGACCGCCAGATTGAGAAAGGTGATGGCCTCATGATGCGCCACGGTGAACTCCAGGGTAGCCCTCGCCTCGGTGATCGTCTCGGTCGGGGTGCCGAAAAGCAGGTAGACGTAAGTGGCGATGCCCGCCTGCCTCAGCGCGTGCAGCACGTCGGAAACCATGGCCAGGGAGATGCCCTTGTGCATGGCGTCCAGTACGCCCTGATCCCCTGATTCCAGGCCCAGCTTGAGCATCACGCATCCCGACCGGCGCAGGCTGCGGCAGAAATCCGGGTCCCTAAGCAGGGGGCTGACCCTGGCAAAGCCGTACCAGTTGACCCCCGGCGGCCGGGCGGCCAGGGCCTGCATCAGGGCCGGGCTCACCGCGTTGTCCAGCAGATGCAGCAGGACCGGTTTTGTATGGGTCGTGAGCTGCTCGATGTCAGCCAGCACCCGGCCGACGGGCAGGGCGGTGTAAGGGTTGCCCTCCGCCTTTTCCGGGCAGAACGAGCATTTGTTCCAGTAGCAGCCGGACGAGGCGGCATAGGGCAGGATAAGGCCCGGCGCCAGATAGTCGGCCAGGGGCAGGTCGGTATAATCGGGGGGATGATGCTCCGGCTGCCCCTCGCGGCCCAGCAGGGCGAGGAGCGGCGCTTCCCCCGGACCCGCCACCAGATGGTCCGCCAGTCCGGCAAAGGGGTTGCGCCAGGCCGGATTGCTGAGCCAGGAGGTGACCAGTCCTCCCCCCAGCACCACCGGCAGCCGCGGGAAGCGGCTCTTGAGAAAGCCGATCATGGCAAAGGTGCAGAGCGCCTGGCTGAGATAGTTCAGCGAGAAGCCCACCAGGGCGGGATTTTTTTCGGCAATCAGCGCCGGCAGGCGTTCGGCAAACCAGGGGAAAAAGATATTTTCTCCCGGCCGCTCCGCCGCCGCCAGCAGGTCGGCGCTGTTGGTGGGCGACAGCCCGCTGTCCTGGTAATTGGCCAGGGAAAGCAGCAGGTGCGGCCGCCCGCTCAGTTCCAGCACCCTGTTCAGATCAGCCACGGCCCGCTGGTAGCGATCGGCATTGGTGTACAGCTGCGGGGTGCGGAGGGCGGTCAGGTTGGCGGCCGCATGGCGGCAGGCGCGGCGGCTCCAGTTGTCCGACCCTTCTTTCGGTGCGGCCAGCAGATAGAGCAGCCCTTCCAGGTTGGCATCCAGCAGGGTGCAGGGCAGACCGTGGCCGCGCAGCACCCCGGCCAGCCGTGCCAGGCCGGCCGGCGGTTCGCACGGCTTTGCTATGGGAGGATAGATAAGGAGCATGGGGTTATCGCGCAAAGGTTGATGAAATCGTAAAATAACAAAAATTAACCACAGAGAGCACAGAGCCCACAGAGTTAACAGACTGTAATGAAAAATGTTTTTCTCTGTGTACTCCGTGTGCTCTGTGGTGAAAAAAAGACTTTTCACGAAGCCGTCAAGGTTGAGGGTGTGGCAATTTTGCTGTTGAAGTTGTCCGGCGAAAGTGGGATATTCATTGCCTCGTGGGAACTGACAATAACAACATTTCTTTATTGATGAGAAGAGAAACATATTGGCGACAAAAAGAAAAACGGCCCCGAAAAAAGGGCCGGCTAAAAAATACAGGCCCCTGCGTTCGACTTTTCTGAGACTGGCGGTCATGGCGCTGCTGGTCTGCACGGTTGGCCTCGTTATCTACGCGAACTACCTGGACAAGGTGATCCGGCAGAAGTTTGACGGCAAGCGCTGGTCGGTCCCGGCCGTTGTCTACGCCCGGCCCCTGGAGCTTTATCCCGGCCTGTCACTGGCGCCGGGCGTGCTGGCTGAGGAGCTGCAGCTGGCCGGCTACCGGAAGGAACAGGCGGCAAAGGACCCGGGCGGTTACGACCGGACGGGCAATGTCATGCACCTGGTGAGCAGGGATTTTTATTTTTCCGACGGCTTGGAGAAATCCGCGGCCGTCACGGTGCAGTTCGCCGGCCAGCGGATAGAGCAGATCAAACGGACCGATTCCGGCGAGCGCCTCTCCCTGGTGCGGCTTGATCCGGCCCGTATCGGCAGCTTTCACCCCAGGGAACATGAGGACCGCATCGTGCTCACCCGGGCGGACCTGCCCGACCTGCTGGTCAAAAGTCTCATTGCCGTTGAAGACCGCCATTTTTATCTCCATTTCGGGGTTGATCCCCTGGCCATTATCCGGGCCATGTTTGCCAATATCCGGGCCGGGGAAACCGTGCAGGGCGGCAGCACCCTCACCCAGCAGCTGGTGAAGAATTTTTTCCTGGACAGCCAGCGCACCCTGGGGCGCAAGGTCAATGAGGCGATCATGGCTATCCTGCTGGAAATGCATTACAGCAAGGACGAGATACTGACCGCCTATGCCAACGAGATCTTCCTCGGCCAGGACGGGGGCAGGGCGGTGCACGGCTTCGGCCTGGCCAGCCAGTTCTATTTCCGCCGGGATGTCAAGGACCTTGCCCCGGCGCAGATTGCCATGATGATCGGCATGATACGGGGGCCGTCCTACTATGATCCGCGCCGCAATGAGGAGCGCTGCCTGCAGCGCCGGCAGGTGGTGCTGGAGATGATGCGTTCCGAAGGGGACATTACCGATGAGCAGTATCAAACGGCCCAGGCCGCCAGACTGGAGAGCGGCGATGCGATTCTTTCCGGCTTCAACCGCTATCCGGCCTTTCTGGAGCTGGTCCGCCGGCAGCTGGACCGGGATTACCGTGATGAAGACCTGACCGGCGACGGGCTGAAAATCCTCACCACCCTTGATCCGCAGGTGCAGATGCAGGTGGAGAAGCAGCTGACGGCCGCGCTTGCCGCCCTGGAAAAACGGACAAATCGCAAGGGGCTGGAGGGCGCGGTGGTGGTCAGCAGCAGGGAAGGGGGGGAGATTCTCGCCCTGGCCGGCGGCCGCCACCCGCTACGGCCCGGATTTAACCGGGCCCTTGACGCCCAGCGGCCCATCGGTTCGCTGGTCAAGCCCGCTGTTTTCCTGACGGCCCTGGCCAACGGGTACACCCTGGCCACGCCGGTGGATGATGTGGCCCTGACCCTGAAAAATGCCGGCGCCAAGAAGTGGCAGCCGACCAATTACGACAAGATGGAGCATGGCAGGGTGCCGCTGTACGAGGCCCTGGCCCAGTCGTATAACCTGGCCACGGTCAGGGTCGGCATGGAAGTGGGCGTGGAGAAAATAGTGCAGAACGTCAGACGGCTGGGGGTAGACCGCGATTTTCCCCCTTACCCCTCCTTTCTGCTCGGCGCCGCCCCCATGTCGCCGCTGGAGGTGGCCCAGATGTATCAGACCCTGGCGGCCGGCGGTTTTTATCAGCCGCAGCGGGTCATCCGCAGTGTGCTGACGGCCGACAACAAGGTGATCGAAAGCTTCGGCCTTTCCGTGGAGCAGCGTTTTGCTTCTGATCTCATTTTTCTGCTCAATACCGCCTTAAAGCGGGCGGTGAGCGAAGGCACGGCCGAGTCCCTGCGCAGCTATGTTCCCGAATATCTGCAGGTTGCCGGCAAAACAGGCACCTCCGACGATATGCGGGATAGCTGGTTTGCCGGTTTTTCCGGTGACAAGCTTGCCGTGGTCTGGGTCGGCCGTGATGACAACAAGCCCATCCGGCTGACCGGCGCCACCGGCGCCATGGTGGTGTGGGGGGAGATCATGCAGTACCTGCCCCTTGCGCCGCTTGAGTTGACGGAGCCGGCGGGGATTGAGTGGGCCAGGGCGGACATGGGCGGTTTTGATCAGTCCGGCGTTTTTTTCCGCAGCAGTGAATTGCTGCCTTTTGCCGCCGGCAGTGTGCCGCGACAGACCGCACGGCTGGAATCTCCCTCCCCGCCGTCCCAGGCCCCGGTCGCGGAAAGACTGGAAAAGAGTACGAGCGGTATTTTGAATACGATACGCAGCTGGTTTCACTGATTGGCTGGCTGATGGGGCAGGGGGTAAAGGGTTATAAGGGGTTAAGGGTTATAAGGGGTTAAGGGGTTAAGGTGGTTAGGGGTCAGGTATTTAGGTATTTAGAGGTTTAGGCGGATAGGTGGGAAGGTATGATGAAAAATGAGGGGAAAGTGATGCAGGCCTTGAACCGTAAGCGGTTATCGAACCTGGCGCTGATTGCCGGGCTGCTGGCGGTCATGGCGATTATCCTGCCCGGCTGCGCGGTGCAGCCTCCGGTCCGGGATGCGGGCGGGGTTCAGGATGAGCCGAAAAAGGAGAGCGCACCGACCGCTACCCTGCTGGCCAGCGCCCAGCAGTCCGTGCAGGCCGGCCAGTTCAGCCGGGCCGAGATGACCCTTGAACGGGCCCTGCGCGTCGAGCCCCGCAATCCCAGGCTCTGGCATGAAATGGCCCAGGTAAAATTCGGCCAGGAAAATTTTGGCCAGGCCGTGCAGTTCTGTCTGAAATCAAACAGTCTGGCCGGCAAGGATTCTGCCCTGATCAGGAAAAACTGGCAGCTGATGTCCAGGGCCTATGCCAAGCTGGGGGACATGGAGAAGGCGGAGCAGGCGCGGCTGAAAGCCATGGGCGGCAACTGAGCATGGATAACTTGCTGATTCCATGGAACATTTATTGCTTCGATTGCTTCGTATTTTCCGTAGGTTGGGTTAGCGAAGCGTAACCCAACGCCAAGGGCGCCTCTGCCCGTTCTTCCCCCGCGAGACTTTCATGTTTGCGGTTCCCGCTTGCGGAGATGGGTTTGGTTTTCTTCCCTCCCTTTCAAGGGGAGGGTCAGGGTGGGGATGGGGTAGCCGATGATCGGATGGCACTCACCATCCCCTCCCGTCTTCCCCCTTAAAGGGGAGGAGCCTGAAAAAATCTCTTTCATTCCCGCCTCTCGGTCCGGCGGTCCAGCACGGCCCGGATGGCTTTTGCCATTTCATATTTGATCACCGGCTTCAGCAGAAAGGCCTTGATGCCCAGATCCCTGGCCTTGTCCGGGTCCATGACGCTGCTGTAGCCCGTACACATGATAATGGGGATGTCCGGTCTGATGGTGAGGAGTTCCACAGCCAGCTGGTCCCCCGTCATGTTGGGCATGGTCTGATCGGTCAGGACCAGATCAAAGGCATCCGGTTTGTGACGGAACAGCTCAAGGGCCTCGACGCTGCTTGTCCTGGTCGTGACCTGATAACCGAGCTGGGTGAGTCGTCTGGCCATGGTTTCCGTAATGCCTTGTTCATCGTCAACCACCAGGATGCGCTCGGTGCCGGTCGGGCTGAATTCATCCGCGGTTCTCTCTTCTTCATAGTGCTGGGTGCTGAACAGCGGCAGGTAGATATAAAAGCTGCTGCCCCGGCCCGGTTCGCTCTCCACGAAAATTTTTCCTTTCAGGATGCGGACAATGCCGTGGACCACGGCCAGTCCCAGTCCGGTGCCATCCTCTTTGCCCCTGGTGGTGAAGTATGGTTCGAAAATACGCTCCCTTGTCTCCTGATCCATGCCTGTGCCGGTATCCCGCACCATGATCTCCAGATAATGGCCGTCAGCCAGGGACACGGCCCGTTCCATGGGTAGGGTCGATATATCCGCTTCCGTGAGATTGATGTCGAGAATCCCCCCTTTGTCGCGCATGGCCTGATAGGCGTTGGTGCCCAGGTTCATCATGATCTGGTGGATCTGACTGGCATCGGCCAGGACGGTAAGCGGCCTGGCTGAGATATTGCGGCGTACCTGGATATTTTTCGGGATGGAGGAGGAGAGGAGTTTGATCGACTCCTTGATAATGGGGGCGATGAGCAGGGGCCCCATTTCCTGTTCCCTTTCCCGGCTGAAGCGCAGAATCTGTTTCACCAGTTCCTTGGCCCGTTTGGCGGCGGTGAGCACCTCCTTGAGATCCAGCCGGTTCTGGCTCTCCTGCGGCATGGTGTCCATGACCATTTCCGTATAGCCGATAATCGGCACGAGAATATTATTGAAATCATGGGCGATGCCGCCGGCCAGGGTGCCGATGGCCTCCATTTTCTGGGCCTGGCGGAATTTCTTTTCCAGGATCTCTTTTTCGGCGGCCGCTTTCCTTTCCCGGCTGATGTCCTGGAAGGTTCCATAGATCTTTATGCATTTTCCGTCCCGGCGGACCGCCTTGCCCAGGGCCCGGCACCATTTGATATTGCCTTTGGCCGTTGTGAGCTCGGCTTCAAATTCGAGGGGCTCATCCTGCGTAATGAGTTTCTGCATCGCCGCCTGGATCATGGGCCGGTACTCGGGCAGATAGTAGTCAAGATGTTCATCCGGACCGGGAATCGGCTGCCCCTGCTCGATCTCGACAATGTCATAGGTCACCTTTGTCCATTTTGCCTTGCGACTGATCAGGTCCATCTCCCAGCCGCCGATACGGGCGATTTCCCCCACCTCGGTCAGCAGCATTTCGCTCTTGTTGAGCGCCTCCAGCGCCTCTCTGGCGGCCGTGACATCCTCGACCACGGCAATATGATAGTCGGGCCTGCCTCCTTGCGCGCCCATGGCGGAAACGGTGAGCATGACCCGAATGATGCGTCCTTCCCTATGCACATA
>JACQYM010000177.1 GCA_016208225.1 Deltaproteobacteria bacterium
AAAATAATGGCCGTGGCGGCCATGCTGCTGCCGGCAGTTCCGGCCCTGGCCCTGGACGGCAACGACATCCTCCGCCGGGTTGATCAGAACATGCAGCCCCAGTCCTATGAGATGTATCGCAAGCTGATCAATATCGAGCCCGATGGCAGCAAAAAGGAATTTGTCCTCTACACGGTCAAGAAGGGGGATGACAAGATGGTGGCCCTGTTTCTCTCCCCGGCCAGTGAAAAGGGACGGGCCACCCTGCGGCTCGGCGACAACATGTGGCTCTATATCCCCAATGTGGGCAAACCGCTGCGCATCACCAGCCTGCAGTCGGTGGTGGGCGGCATATTCAACAACTCGGACATTCTGCGGCTGGACTACGGCGTGGAGTATAATGCCGAACAGATCACGGACAAAGGCGATACCTATCTGCTCGATCTGAAGGCGAAAACATCGGCGGTGGCCTATGACCGGCTGAAGATGACGGTTGACGTCAAGTCCCTGCTGCCCACCAGCATCGAGTGTTATGCGGTGAGCGGCATGCTGATCAAGACGCTCCACTATTCGAAAAACGAAGATTTCGGTGACGGTCTGGTTCGTCCGTCGGTGCTGGAAACGGACAGTCCCCTGCACCAGGGATACCGCTCGGTCATGATCTATGCCGAAATTAAGAAAAAAGAACTGGCGGATGAAGTTTTCACCCTCAACTATCTGTCCAAAGTTGATGAACTGCGCTAAAGCTCTTTATTATCCGGCCCTGGCTCTGATCGGGTTTTTATTTTCCGTCCTCCCGGCCTTGGCCGGCGAGGAGTTCAGCTTTGAGCTGGCGGAGATCGAAAAAAAAAATCTGACCTGGGGCGGCTATGCTGAACTCATGTGGGAGCATATGGATATCAACCAGGGCGCGGCCTTCAGCCTGATCGAGCCCGCAGGGCGGCCCGGGGCCACCCTGGATCGCTTCAGCGGCAGGGTGCAGATCGACGGCAGTTATCTGTATAAAATTACGAGTGTGAACTGGCTGCTCAAGGCCAGCGGGCAGCAGGATGAGGGCGGCGGCTGGTTTGACATGGCGGATGTGTATGAGGCCTATGCCAGCCTGAAACCAACCCCTGCCGTCACCGCGGGCATCGGCAAAAGATCATATCGGTGGGGCAAGGGCTACGCCTGGAATCCGGCCGGTTTCATCAACCGGATCAAGGACCCGAACAACCCGGAAGAGGCGCTGGAAGGCTTCAGCACGGCTGAACTTGATGTGATCAAAAGTTTTGCCGGCCCCTTGCAGACCGTGGCGCTTACCACGGCGCTCCTCCCTGTCTGGCAGGGGGTCAATGAGGATTTCGGTGAAAGAGACAACGTCAACCTGGCGGCAAAACTCTATTTTCTCTATAACGACACGGATATCGACCTGATCTGCTACACGGGCAACAGCCGCAGCAGCCGCTATGGCGTTGATTTTTCCAGGAACCTGGCCACAAATTTCGAGATCCACGGGGAAGTGGCCTATGTCCCAGACCTGGAAAAAATCGTGCTGCAGCAGGATGGTTCGGTCCTGACCGAGGGCGGTGCGGCGTTTTCCTATCTTGCCGGACTGCGCTATTTGACGGAAAATGATTTAACCGGTATCATTGAATATTATCACGATGATGCCGGGTATACGGATGGGGATATGGACCTTTTTTATCAGCTGGTGGTTGACGGGGAAACCCAGTTTCTTGCCTCAGGCCTGGATACCCTGCTGGACAAGGCCAGAAACATGAGCCTGCGGGGCTACGGCAGACCGCAGCCGGGCCGCAATTATCTGTATGCAAAATTTACCCAGCAGGAACCCTTTGATGTCCTCTATTTCACCCCCGGCCTGATTGCCATTTTTAATCTCGATGACAACAGCTGCTCCATCAGTCCGGAAGTCGTCTATACCGGATTTACCAACTGGGAGCTGCGGCTGCGTTTTTCCGCCCTGGTGGGTGATGCCTTCAGCGACTATGGGGAGCGGCTCAACAGCAGCAAACTGGAACTGCGGGCGCGTTATTTTTTCTGAATGTCCGGCGCCCCCGATCTGCACAACGGGGCATAAAGGGACTTCCCTGTAAAAAATGCCGGAATGACGGACGTTGCACGACCTGGCAAGCGGCATAACCACGATTGCCGAGTTCCTTGCGTCCCGATGTCTGGCTGAAAATTTGCATGATTTTCTGGTAATAATCCTTGAGCATTTTGGCGAAGTAAATAATCGGATTACGGAACGGATGGAGAAAAATGATGAGAAAAAATATTCTGAGAAATTTCATTTTTGCGGTCATTATGCTGGCAACCCTTCCCGCCTGGGCGGCTGAGCGGGAAATCCCGGCGAAAGACATGGTGACCATGGTGGATTTCGGTGCCCATACCTGCATCCCCTGTAAAATGATGGAGCCGATTCTGGAAAAACTGACCCGGCAGTATACGGGGCGGGCCGCCATCGTTTTTATCGATGTGTGGCAGGATGTCGGCGTTGCGGATCAATTCGCGATCAGCACCATTCCCACCCAGGTGTTTTTCGATAAAGAGGGCAAAGAGGTATATCGGCACCAGGGTTTTCTGGCTGAAAAGGCCATTGTCGCCAAGCTGAAAGAGATGGGGGTGGCAGAGCCTGCAGGGAGGTAATAAAATGGATTCCTTATTTCTGCTTGTCAATGAATGGATCGCCAGCGGCACGGCCATTGCCGCGTTCGGCTGTTTCGTCTGGGGCATGATCAGCGTCTTGTTCAGCCCCTGCCACTTGGCCTCCATCCCTCTGGTGGTGGCGTATGTGGGCGGCCAGGACCAGATCGTCAAAGGCCGGCAGGCCGTGTTCTACGCCGTGCTGTTCAGCACCGGGCTTTTTCTCACCATCACCATGGTGGGGATTGTCTGCGCCCTGCTGGGCCGGATGCTGGGCGATGTGGGCCCGTACTGGACCATTGCGGTGGGCGCTGTTCTGCTCTGGGTGTCTGTCGACATGCTGGGGATCGCCAGCTGTCCCATGCCCAGCGGCTTCATGAACCGGGTGCGGGTGCGCGGCGCTCTCGGCGCCTTTGTCCTCGGCCTGACCTATGGCGTGCTCTCCGGGTCCTGCACCTTCGGGTTTATCGCCCCTATTCTGGCCATCATCACCGTGCAGAAGCAGGTGCTGGCAGGCGTGCTGCTGATCCTGCTCTTTGCCGTTGGCCATTGCCTGCCCATTGCCGTGGCCGGCAGCTCCACCGCCCTTGTCAAACGGCTGCTGGCCAGCGCTTCTTTCAGCCAGGGCAGCCCCTGGTTCCGCAAAGGGGCGGGCGTGGTGATCGCCGGGCTGGGCTGCTACTTTGTCGCCAGGCCTTTTCTGTTTTAACCGGATCCACGATCGGACAGGTCCGGCTGGATCGGACAACCTGCCGGGCTGTCAGTTGGCCAGGCGTTCCCCGACCCTGGCCTCCCGGAGACGGGCCCGGAATGCCTCCACCTGCGGGGTGCCCTCGGCCGGCGACCACGGGGCAAATTCCGCTGCCGTCTCCGCGTCATACGGGCCCTGTTTCGTTTCGAAAAAGACCGAGGCATCAGCCCGCGGTATCCAGGTGTGCCAGGTGTTCGGCGGCAGGTCAAAGCCGATCGCATCAGCTCCGGGCCCAACCGTGACCCGTTTCACCAGGCGGCTTGCATCGTCAAAGACAAGTACGTCAAACAGGCCGCGGATGACCATGGCAAATTCCCCTGTAGCCGTGTGCCGATGGGGACGGAAATATGTGGTGAGCCTGGCGGCGACAAACAGCCGCTGCACCGGATCGGCCGCTGATTCATGCACATTGTAATGGGTCCGTTTTCTGGCATTCGTGCCGGCCTGTTCAAGCAGCTCATTCACCAGTTGCGATGTGATCACTTTCATGGCAGCGTTCCCTCAATTCAGGATATCCCTTTTCATGGTCTCAAATTGCTCTTTGGAAATCTCTCCGGCCGCATATCGTCTTTTCAGGATATCGAGCGCCTCGTCGCGGCGGTATGATTTTCCTTTCAACCCCTTGACGAGATAGACAAGAAGAAAGACGAGCAGAATATACATAAGAACCGTGAAAAACCCGCCGCAGTACCAGTATCCCGTTCCCCAATTGCCGTAGCCGTGCATAATTGTATCCCTGATTCCATTTGAAGTGCCTTACGTGTTTTGTTCAGATTTTTTGCACTGATGTGAATATCTCATCATCTCCGGCCGCATAAATCAAGCGATATTCAGGTGAAGAGGCATGCAGGGGAGGATGCATGGCCCGTCGGCGCAGCCAGTTGATGGACCGGAGAACCGGCGGGCGGGTCACCAGCCACCGTTCAAGCAGGTATTTGCCGGGAAAATCGAGCAGCATGACCCCGATGAAGATGGTGAGCAGTCCCTGGCCGGGAAGCACCAGCATCAAAATGCCGGCCAGGATGAAGACATAGCCGCAGAGATTCTTGATAACGAGCAGAATGCCGCGCAGCAGGGGGTGATGATTTGCCCATGGCGGCCTGCGCCGCTTGCGTTGGGAAAAGTAATCGGCAGGAATCCGGACCACAAGCAGGGGAACGATGATCAGGGAAGCCGTAAAAGTGACGAGGGACGAGACGGCAAGCCACAGGATTACCGTCTCGTGCATATGGAAAAAATCGAGCATAAAGTTACGGGGCCTGCCTGCAGGCAGGGCTGCCGATTGATCAATGATTGTCATGAATTGCCTGATCCGCAAGCAGGATCAGGCAACCGTATGTCTGGTCAGTAACCGGTCCAGTTGATTGGCAAAGGCCTGGCGGTCGCTGTGGGCCAGCGACGAAGGGCCGCCGGTGATGACGCCGCTGCTGCGCAGCTCTGCCATGAGATTGCGCATGGTGAGACGTTCCTGGATAGTGTCCCTGGTAAAAAATTCCCCGCGGCAGTTCAGGGCGTGGCCGCCTTTTTCGATCACCTCGGCGGCCAGCGGGATGTCATCGGTGATAACCAGGTCTCCGTTCTGAAGTTCGTCGGCTATTCTGCTGTCCGCCACATTGAAACCGGCCGGCACCCTGATGGCCCTGATATACGGGGAGGATGGGACAGGCATGGTTTTATTGGCCACCAGGGTAAGCAGCACCCCCACCCGCACGGCGGCGCGAAAAAGGATTTCCTTGATGACCAGGGGACAGCTGTCGGCGTCGACCCAGATTTTCATGAACCCGCCTTTGCCGGCCAGCGTATCGTTTATTTCCTCTCCTGTGCCTCGATGATGTCCCTGCTCCAGGAAAAGGCGGCAGTGACTTTGGGGAAGCCGATGGTGGAGATAAGCAGCAGGAGGGCGTGATAGATTTCCTCTTTGCTGATCCCGGCCTCCAGGGCGCGCCGGGTATGGGAGTGCACCGAGCCTTCCGACTGCACTGCCGCCGCCGCGGCAAGCTGAATCAGATGGGCGGTCTTGTTGTCGATGGGACCGGAGCGGCGGACGGTGGTCCCGAGGTTCTCCAGGGCGGCAATGGCCTCGGGAAAAAGGGTAGCGAGATCATGATAGTTCTTGCTTGGAATTTTCTGGTCAGTCATCGGGCACTCCTGCTTGTTGAGGTTGAATGAAGCGGCTTTCCATGGCACGATCTGTTGGCCGTGGAGCAGCGGCGCACCGCGGAACTGCCGCTAACTATTTCATACCATCAATTTCTGCAGATTTTCAAGTGCCTTTCTGCCGGCCTCCTCAAGTTCCTTCCTGTTTTCCTTGCCGTCCGGATTGCCGACTCTGATGGTGATATAGTAATCGCCTTTGAGGATATGCAGGGCGATGGACCCGATGAACGCCTCATCCCCAAGGCCGTTCAGATCAATGCGGCCCTCGGCCAGGATGTTTTTTGTGCTGTCAAATATCGATTTGGGATTTTTGCCGGCATCCCTTGCCGCTTCCGGCATGAATGCGGTCTGCTGTATGCTGATCTGGAAGAATTTGCCGGAATCGGCGCCGGCGGCGCCATAGAAGCATTTTTTCATGCCGACCGCCGGTTTCTCATCATATTGGCCTTCCTTCAGCGCTTCGCCGACGAAAGCCTCTGCTTCTACCCTGGAGATGAGCTGGTTGGGCTCAATAAGCTTATCTCCGGCAACATGGCCGTTCTCGGTCTGGGCTTTGGGCTTCTTGTCCGGGCTGTTTTCGTCACCGGCTTTCCACTCACCGCCGCCACCGGCACAGCCCCCATGTGGCCGACCCAGATCGCGTTCGTGATCGAGAAGAGCGTGTGGAGGAGCATCGACACGGTCGCGGGCCAGGCGAGACGGATGATCGCCCGGTAGGGGTGGCCGCGGAGGATCGTGTCGATGTCGCGGTTGGCGGCGGGA
>JACQYM010000178.1 GCA_016208225.1 Deltaproteobacteria bacterium
GATCTCTGTGTGCTCTGTGGTGAAAAGAGACTCTTTACGAGTCGTCAACCTTGTTGGTCTTGTCACCGGAACCTTCCCTGCCTGTACAACAGACAAGGATTTTCATATAAAACGGTACCTGATTAGCGTCAATCTTCCGCAAGCTGTCACCCCGGCATGCTTTTAGCCGGGGTCCAGTAAAGATGACAGGATGGATTCCGGCTAACGACATGCCGGAATGACGAATAATTTCGTACGGTTTCACATCGTCCATGCGACTATTGCCAATGGGGCACATAGTATCCGAAACTCTACTGCGGAAGATTGACGCTAATCAGCAAACGGTATATCAACCAATTACTGAGTCTTTAAGGGTTCATAGTAGCGGCCAAAGGCGCAGCTCCGGCACAGGGTCCTGTTGTTTTGTTCCACCTCGCGGCAATCCTGCACCCAGTCTCCGCACTCTTCGCATTGCACCCGCCTGAGCGGCCGGCCGGGCATATCGCAGTCGGGAATGGTGATGGCCACCTGTTCAATGGTGAAAAGCTCCTCCTCCGGCATGACGCGGTAGGCCTCGAGCTGCTGCTGGTATTTGCCTGCAACCTCCGGTTTGTACTTCCTGGCCAGTTCCCGGGCTTCTTCCCTGGCCGTGATACGCACGGCCTTGCCGGTGGCAAGATTGACAAAGGTGGCTGCCATGATGCCGTAGTCCAGCCATTTCAGGGAGCGTTTGCCGAGGCAGCAGCCGGTGACGGACTGGATGGCATCGGTGGCGCAGCGGTCAATCTCCACGAGCACGTAAAGACTTTTCCGCTGCGCGCCTTTGGGGTCGTCAATGCCGATTTCCCGCAGACCGACCATCGACATGCGGACCCCGATCACCTGGCCGGCGCAGATATGGCCATGGATGCGGGTAGACTCATCGAGCAGCTCCTCAAAGCTTGTGTCCGACAGGGCTTTGGTCAATCTTGCGGTCATTGTCTCAGGCTTTTTTCAGATGGGGATGGTTCAGGTCAAGGGCCTGGTTCCATTTATCGATGCGCGCCTGCATCTTGCCGTACAGTTCGGTGGTGTCCCCATCAATGGTTAACTGGTTAATTTTATCGCCCTGGGCAATGGCGTTGACCACCTTCATGTCCGCCTCGCCGACCACGGCGCCGAAAACGGTGTGTTTGCCGTCCAGCCAGGGGCAGGGGACATGGGTGATGAAAAACTGGCTGCCGTTGGTTTTCGGCCCGGCATTGGCCATGGAGAGAATACCCGGCCGGTCGTGCACCAGGCTGCGGTCGAATTCATCCTCGAAACGGTAGCCCGGCTCGCCCGTGCCGGTCCCCAATGGGCAGCCGCCCTGAATCATGAAATCCTTGATGACCCGGTGGAAGCTCAGGCCGTCATAAAAACCCCGCTTGGCCAGGTTGACAAAATTCGCCACGGTGAGCGGCGCTTTATCGGCATACAGTTTCAGATTGATGGCGCCTTTGGTGGTGTCCATCCTGGCAATAATTTCGTTTTGTTCCGACATGATTTAATCCTTTTGTTTTATGATAAATCTTATTAGTCTTGTTGGTCTGACTGGTCTTATTGGTCTGACTGGTCTTGCTGGTCTGATTGGTCTGACTGGTCTGATTGGTCTGACTCGTCTTACTGGGCTGGATTTTGTCCTGCAAAACAGGACAGACGGGCCATGGCGCATTGGACAACGACCGGACAATTGCAATAATCAGCCCGATCAACGGGGGGGCAGGAAATCATCTCCCCTCGGTAGGAGCGGGCCGTGCCCGCAACCTTTGCTGTTGCGAAAACAGCGTTATCGCGGGCATGGCCCGCTCCTACAGCACGATGATATGCAAAATTGCCGGCACCGAGGTAACAATCACCAGCCAGACCAGCCAGATCAACCCGTAGGTCGGATTAGCGAAGCGTAATCCGACGGCATCGTCGGCCAGGGATAGTGACCAGCCCGACCAATAAGACCAGCCAGACCAGCCAGACCAACAAGACTATAAAGCAAACCGTCCATTATTTCAACGATGACATTTTACCCCGCAGGAGCAGCAGATGGATTTCCCCCCACTCACGGAAGAGGAAGAGATTCACGATATCTTTTTCGGCATCATCAACCGGTTTATCGGTTACTATACCAGGGATTCCCAGAAATATTCCCAAAATGACACGGCAAACGAATATCCGTTTGTGCCCATGGATACCAGGCAGCTTTTCGACCAGCTTTTTTTTGCCGCCAGGTTCCTGAAAAAAAACATGCCGGACCGGGGGCCTTACACCCTGCTCGATATCGGCTGCGGCATCGGCAATGTCATGCTTTTTGCGGAGCAGATGGGCTTTGATGTGTACGGTTTTGAAAAGGATGAGTTCCCCTTCCGCATCGCCAGTAAGCTGATGGGCCCGGAGCGGGTGACCCAGGATGATCTCTGGCAGTACCACGGGTATGAGAATTTCGATGTCATCTACTATTTCCGACCCCTGGCAAACGGCAATGACCAGCGACGATTCGAAAGAATGATCGAAGAGAAGATCAGGCCGGGCGGTATTCTGATCGCCAACAGAAAAATGAGCGAGGAGATCAACTCCGACCCCAGCTTTGTCAAGATCAGCGCCGACATGCCCGTCTGGCGGAAGAAGGGTTCCAGCGAGTAACGTTCCAACGCTTAAACGCTTAAACGTTTGAACACTTAACCCCTTAACCCCCAAACCCCTTATCCCCTAAATCCCCAACACCCCACTTGAAAATAGGTAGTATTTCATATACTCTGTGGTGGTGGTCTTTTGATATTTTATTTTTCCCGCAGCCGGAAATTCAGGTCAGAGGTTGATGTTTGATGGCAGAAGAATCCATTGAAGATATAGCGCTTAATCAGAACCATTATGTTTCCCATCTTGCCGATGTCAACAAAACGACGGATGTCGTCTCCACCGAGGATATCTTCAACAAAAACGGCGTGCTGATTGTTCCGAAAGGAGCGCGGATCAATCATGGTGTTGCCGAGAAAATCCTCCGCCACAAGCTGGTCAAACCCCTGGAGGACCAGGTCGGACTGGGAGACTCCGTCAACAAGGAGATCCTGCTGGCGGATTTCATGAATCTGCTGGTGAAATACAAGGATTTGCAGGTTATTCACCAGCGCAACAAATTTGAAAAACCTTTTGCCGGCCTGGTGGAGAACGCGGAATTCAATAGCGTTCTTATCCAGAAACTGACCGTCCTGCGGCTGCAGCTTGTCAAGGAATACAACAAATCCCTGTTCAGCGGCTGGTTGTCCGCCCTGATCAGTCATGAATTGGGGATGACGGCGGAACTGACCAGGGCGGCTTTTTTTGCCGGTCTTTTCCATGACATCGGTCTGCTCAACGTTGCCCCGGCAACACTGCAGAAGGTTGACACCCTGACCTCGGACGAATGGCGGGCCATCCAGAGTCATGTGGTGGTGGGCAAGCTGATCCTCGGCGACATGCAGGAGCTGCATCCCGGCGTCGGCATGGCGGTCCTGGAGCATCATGAACGGTGTGACGGCAGCGGTTATCCGGCCGGCAAAACGGAAAAAGAGCTGGATGTCATGGGGCAGGTGATCGGCATGGCCGATTCCATGCAGTCTATCCGGGTCAATCAGCTTGACCAGCAGCAACGCAACCTGCGGGATGCGCTTCCCTATCTGCACATGAATTCCACTATCCATTTCCGGCAGGTGTACGGCGCCATGTGCTGCATTCTGAAAAAATCAGGGCTCCCCCCTTCGACGGTGAATCCTTTCGGGGATTACCATAAATATGTCGATCACCTGCTGGCCAGGGCCGAGAAGTTGAAAAAGGCGAAGCTCATTCTGGTGCCGTTAATCAA
>JACQYM010000179.1 GCA_016208225.1 Deltaproteobacteria bacterium
CCGCAATCCGCAATTCACATGACCCGCCCCTACTCCTTACTCCTCACTCCTCACTACTACAACGACAGCGCCACACCGGCCGTTGTGGCTATTTTAAAGATGATGTCCGCGATATCGCGGGATATCATGAGAATGGGGATGCGGTCAAGTTTCTCCGGCACTACGATGGTATCGCTCGGCATGAGACGGAGGTTTTCGAAGCGGTTAAAAAACATACCCTGCTGGGCGTTGGAGGCAACCTCGCCGTTGGCCTTGAGGACATAAATATATTTCTCGTCTGCCCCCTTGGCCGGCCCGCCGGCCCGGCCGAGGTAGTCCTTGACCGCAAAATCAGGCTGGTACAGAAAGGAATTCGGGTTGTAGACGGAGCCGACAACAGAGACAAATTCCATCTGTTTCGGAATGTTCAACCGGTCGCCGTTCTCCAGCACCAGATTGAAGGGCGAATCCCGCAGCGTCTGCAGATCCGCGGCAAGTTGAATGCTCACCCGGCCGGATGCCTTGACGCCTCTCAGTTTGGCGATCAGATTCCGCAATGTTCCCCGGTTTGCCTCGATGGCCTTGGCGTCCGAGGTGTCGGAAACGGTCTGGACCTGATCTGCCAGCACGGTTTCGGCACGAATCTCCAGGTCATCAATGAGCTGGTCAAGGCTGCGTTGTTGAATCTTCTGGGCATCGCTGGAAAAATACTGGGCACCGTACAGATAGGCGCTGTCGGTATAACCGCCGGCCCGTTCGATCAGATCGGCGAGCCGTTCATTCTGCTTGATGCGGTAGATGCCGGGATATTTTACTTCGCCGGATATTTCCACCTGCATGAAGGATGTAGCATCCTTGATCCGGCGGACAAAAATATAATCATAGGGCTGGAGGGGAAAATCCTTTGCTTCGGCAATATCGACGACAATATGATCGGTGGTCATGCTGCTGCCGACAATCTGCTGCCGTGAGACATCGATGCGGCTGGTATCAGCGCCGAAGCTGAAGCCGCCGGTCAGCCCCAGTATATCCCCCAGCTTCATGTCGTGGTAATAGGGAAATTCCCCGGTTTTGCGCACTGCGCCGTCAATGCGGATGGGTTCCTGCATATTGAAATCATCGCGGGCGAGTACTTTGATCTGGTCATGGGGCTGCAGGGCGAGATCGAATTCGCCGCGAAACAGCTTGTCAAGCGACAGTGACTGCACCGTGTAGCGGGTGGTGCGGAGATCGTAACGGTAGAGCATGGCATATTCGGTGACCGCGCCCGGTTTCAGCAATTCCGGTCCGGTGAGGATCTGGGAAAGCATGATGCCCGGCTTGTAGGCAAAGACATCGGGTTTCCAGACCTGGCCTTCCAGGGAGATATTCTGCGGCCAGCTCGCGCCCAAAAATTGCAGTTCCAGCAGATCGCCGTTCTGAATGGCGATATCTCCCAGATGAACGTCTTTGGCCGATGCCTCGATATCCAGCACTTGAAAAGTGCGGTTATCCTGGAAGCGGCGCAGATATATCCTTCCTCCCGAAGTCTGGGGCAACTGGTTGCCCGCCAGCTGCAGCAGATCAGTGACGGAATGTTCGCCGGACAACTCATAGATGGCCGGCTGCGCCACGGCGCCGATGACGGCGGCCGTGGGTCCAATGCGGGGGACAAAAATGACATCCCGGTCGGTCAGCAGGACGTCATCCTGGCGGGAGCCTTGCAGAAGCAGATCATAGAGATCGATGGTGGCATGCAGCATGCCGTCACGGTAAAGCTGGATGTTGCGCAGGGAGCCGCTTTTCTTGATGCCGCCGGTGCTGATCAGGCCGCCCAGCACCGTGGTAAACGGAGGGGCAAGGCGCAAACCAGGTGTTACGACCTCGCCGACCACATAAATTTCGATGCTGCGCAGCTCGGCTAGGGAAACACTGATGTTGATGCCCTGCACATATTTTTCAGCTTCCTGGCGGATAACCGATTCGGCATCCCCGAAACGAACCCCGGTGATGGGCACAATGCCGATTTTCGGCACATTGATGGAACCGTCCTTATCAATGGCGCCGGTGAATTCCGCGTCCAGGCCGGAGCCCCAAACCCGGATACGCAGCTTGTCGCCGGGTCCCAGAATGTAGTCGGCATCCGGAACCGCCAGCCTGGAAGAATTATAGGTGCTCGATGCAAAGATTTGATATCCGAACTGGTCTAGTTTCTTGGCGGCATCTGTTTCGTAATTGTTGCGGTAAAGGTTTTCCAGGGTGGAAATTTCAGTTGCATCGGCAGACAACTGCAATTCATCCTTTTTTGTTTCCTCTTTTGTATCTTTTTCAGGCAAAATTACATTTCCCGAAGCGGCTTCCCCTTCCTGGCCGGGGAGATTGCCATTGTCCTGCATCTCCTGCCTGGTCTGCTGGATAAGCTGCTGGATTCCTTCCGGAGTCAAACTCGGCACAGGCTGAGAAAGTGTCGCCGCCGGCTGGCTTGCCTCGGTAGTTTGCGCATGTACAGCCGGAACCGAAACGAGTAACAGAAACAAAAGGATGCTGGCACACAGGGAAAAACGATACGATAATTTGAATGGAAGCATATTACTCTGTCTTCATTTAGTTGAATACGTTGAAATTACCATCATGCGGTAGGAGCTGGCCCTGCCCGCGACCGCTCCTCCCCCTTCAAGGGGAGGCCGGGAGGGGGATGGGGTGGTGCCATCCGG
>JACQYM010000059.1:0-4554 GCA_016208225.1 Deltaproteobacteria bacterium
GCCGTACCAGTCGCGTTTTTCCGTGCCGTCCACGCGGCAGTTACACCCTTTTTTGCCATTGCCCTGGAACAGGCCGTTTGCAACCCGCGGGGCAACGCCGCGGCGGAACAGGCGATGGAGTTTGTCAAAATGGACGAGGCGGTCATCCCCGGCGGTTTGGGCGGAGATCTCATGACTGAGGCGCTGCAGCATCTGCAGGATGGATTCGTCTTCGCGCCGCATTTCCCGCACATCAGCGCTGTCTGATTTCTTTGGCGACTCTTCCAGGATAAAGGTGGTGAATTTTTCCCGCAGGGCCGCATTGTCCCGCCAGCCATTCACCCAGTCGGTGATATCGGGCCATTGCTCGGGGACGCCGGCTGGCTGCGGCGCGGTTTTCCCGGCCGACGTGATTTTATCGTACCCAAGCTCCAGGTAGCCGCTTTCCCCCGCCCGGGGGCGCAGCTGGGGAAAGGCGCTGTCGGCATAGATCTCTCTGGCGTGGGCCGGGTCCAGCATGAGGAAATAGCCGTTGTTCTGATAGCCGTAATCCACCCCCTTGGCGCCGGAAAAAAGCTTGAGGAAATCAAACGGCTTGCCGTGACCGCCGGTGTATGCTTCGCCCAGGGGAATGGCCGGCAGATCGGAACTGGCCAGCAGACGCAGGCTGCCCAGGCTGTAGTGGCGGGTGGCAAAAACCAGCTGGCCCAGATAGATGCCGTCGGCGATCTGGACAATCTCGTCAATGAGCCGGGTCATGGGGTAGGCGGGATGCAGCCCCGGCCAGCGGTAGTTGAGCAGATAAACCTCTTTGCCGTTCATGGCCGGCACCACGGAAGAACCGGAACCGGCCAGGAAGAGGCCGCCGGTCATGCTGTAGGGGATGTTTGCTTCCCTGGCCAGATTTTCCGCCAGCAGCTCGCCGGCAAACAGTTTCTCCGCCGCGGATTGCGGCCGCGGCTTCAGGTCCCACAGCGAGGTGAGCACCGGCAGGCCGAGCCCCTGGATGAGGTCGGGCCGGGGCGGCTGGCGAAAAAAGTTGCGGCCGATGCGGGTGGTTTCCGGATCATACCCGGCCAGCATCCCGGCATCATTGCCCGTCTTGTCCGCCACCACCTCCCGGCTGACCGGCTCAAAGGTCTTGCCCATCCAGAGACCGGTATCGGTGAAGGTCATGTTCCAGGCGGTGGCCATCCACTCGATGCTGGCAATCTTCGAGCGGTCCGTGCCGAAGTGACGCACCGTGTCCTGGAAGTAATCACTGTCCCGGATGGACACCGGGATACCGATCATGGGGCCGTCCAGGGGGACGCTTTTGCCGCACTGGAAGAGGGTTTGCAGTTTCGCATGGACCGCGGACCATTGCCGGCGCTGCCCGTTGTCGGCCAGGATGCGCTGATACCCGGCCAGCAGGGCATACATGTCGCCCGTGAAGTCGCGGTTGAGGAGGGTGTCCAGTTCCGCTGCCAGCTGGTCGGCTGCGGCAGGGGAGACAGCAGGAAAATTGTTGCTGCTGAGATATGCTGTTGTCATGTCTTCTTCTCATTTGGCGGGTTGTCATTTGTAACTTCGCAGTTACGGTCATTTGTCATTTCGGGGTTTCCCCGTTGTTAACAAGTATAGGGGATCATCCCCATGATTTGTCAAGTAATTCCCGCGTGATTCGTCGGGAGAATGTGTTTCGCTGCGGGAAATTCCCCGGAAAAAATGAAATTTCAGACAACCTGATTTCGAAGAGTTAACGTTTTTTATATGAAAGTCTCTTTACTGTTTTTTGTGTCGGCCGGGATGCAGGGGTGGGCCATGCCCGCGATCTCCGACATTGCGGATATCTCAATCGCGGGCAAGGCCCGCTCCTACGCCGCGAGACTTTCATTGTTCGTTGTTCCCGCTTGCGGAGATGCCGGTTAGCCGGAATCCAGTTCCTGGCGTTTGCTGGATGCCGGATCAAGTCCGGCATGACGGATTGCATGCTGCTTATATCGAATAATTCAACAACTCAGAGCCTCTTGCAAAATGAGTCAACCCTTCATTCCTGGAATCAACAGCCATGACCTGAACGACGTCATTCCGGCAGTGTGTTGAGCCGGAATCCAGTTTTCCGGCGTGACAACAAGAGACTGGATGCCGGATAAAAAACCCTAGACAAATCGATTGTGGCGGATGGGGCGTTTTACGCGCAGCGAGGGTCAGGAAATTTATGCACGGCATGGATTACGGCCTCTCTTGCTTAAATAATTCATCTGTATTACAAGTAGTTGTGTATAATTGACCTGATTATTATAGAACACGGATAAACCGGCGGGCCGGCCTGCTGTTGACCCGCAAAAGGAGAGATGCATGGATAACCCGATCGTCAAGCACTGGCACCACCTGCCGGCGGATGAGGTGGTGGGGCTGCTGCAGGGCAACCCGGAAAGGGGGCTTGATCTGTTCGAGGTCGAACACCGGCTGGCGGAGTTCGGCGGCAACACCATCACCACCCACAAGGGAAAAGGGCCGCTGCTCCGTTTTCTCCTGCAGTTTCATCAACCGCTGATCTACATCCTCATTGCCTCGGGCGTTATTACCGCTGTTCTCCGGGAGTGGGTGGATTCCGGGGTCATCTTCGGCGTCGTGCTGATCAACGCCGTGGTCGGCTATATTCAGGAGGCCAAGGCGGTCAACGCCCTGGCGGCCCTGGCCCGCACCATGGTCACCGAGGCATTGGTGCTGCGCCAGGGGGAGAAGAAACGCATTCCGGCGGCCGAGCTGGTGCCCGGCGATATTGTATTTCTGCAGAGCGGCGACAAGGTGCCGGCCGATCTGCGGCTCCTGCAGCTGCGGGATCTGCAGATCGCGGAAGCGGCCCTGACCGGCGAGTCGGTGCCGGTTGAAAAAAAGAGCGGCCAATTTGACCGGGACATGGTGCTGGCCGACCGGCGCAACATGGCCTATGCCTCCACCCTGGTCACCTACGGCCAGGGTACCGGCATTGTCACGGCCACCGGCGACGCCACCGAGGTGGGCCGCATCTCGCGGCTGATTTCCTCCACCGAGGAGTTGAGCACGCCCCTTACCCGGCGGATCAGCCAGTTCAGCAACATTCTGCTCTACGCCATCCTGGGTCTGGCGGCCATCACGGTGGTGGTGGGGGTGCTGCGCGGCCAGCCGCTCTTTGACATGTTCATGGCCGCGGTGGCCCTGGCCGTGGGCGCCATTCCCGAGGGGCTGCCCGCTGCCGTCACCATCACCCTGGCCATCGGCGTTGGACGCATGGCGAAGAGGCGGGCCATTATCCGCCGGCTGCCGGCGGTGGAAACCCTGGGCAGCACCACGGTGATCTGCACCGATAAAACAGGCACCCTGACCGAAAATCAGATGACGGTCAAAGAGATTCTGGCCGGCGGCGAGCGTTACGAGGTGGGCGGGGCCGGGTACAATCCCCTGGCCGGCGCGATGCGGCACGGGGGTGAGGTTGTTGCGGCCAACGGGTCGCAGGCCCTGACCGACTGTCTGCTGGCCGGCATGCTCTGCAACGACAGCCGGCTGCTGGAAAAAGAGGGACTCTGGCAGGTGCAGGGCGACCCCACCGAGGGTGCCCTGCTGGTGAGCGCCCGCAAAGGCGGCCTCACCCCCGAGGCTTCGCAGCTCGTTCTGCCCCGGCTGGATGCCATTCCTTTTGAATCAGAGCACCAGTACATGGCCACGCTGCATGATAACGGTCCGGGCCGGCCCCGCACCGCCTATCTGAAGGGCGCGGCGGAAACCATGCTGGAAAAATGCGCTTTTGCCGGCCGCGGCGCGGAGAATCCCGTACCGCTTGATCGCGCCGAGGTGCACCGCATCGTGGAGCAGATGGCGGCCCGCGGATTGCGGGTGCTGGCCTTTGCCTGCAAGGAGATGCCGGCCGGCACCGAACGGCTGGAGCATGAAGATGTGGCCGCCGGCCTCACCTTTCTCGGCCTGCAGGCCATGATCGACCCGCCCAGGGAGGAAGCGATCAAGGCGGTCAGGATCTGCCGGGCCGCCGGCATCCGGGTCAAGATGATCACCGGCGACCATGCCGTGACCGCCAGCGCCATTGCCGCCCAGGTCGGGCTCGATGGCGGCGGGGCGGACAATGCCGTCCCGGTGCTGACCGGCCAGCAGCTCGCCGCCCTGTCGGACCGTGAACTCATCGACCGGGTCGAAGAGACCGTGGTCTTTGCCCGGGCCACCCCGGAACAGAAACTCCGCCTGGTGGAGGCACTGCAGGCGAAAGGCCATGTGGTGGCCATGACCGGTGACGGGGTAAATGACGCGCCCGCCCTGAAAAGGGCTGATATCGGCGTGGCCATGGGCATCACCGGCACCGAGGTGGCCAAGGAAGCGGCGGCCATGGTGCTGGCCGATGATAATTTCAGCTCCATCGAAGCGGCGGTGGAGGAGGGCCGGGGCGTGTTCGACAACCTGACCAAATTCATTGTCTGGACCCTGCCCACCAACCTGGGCGAGGGGCTGGTCATTCTCGCCGCCATTTTCCTCGGCCTGACCCTGCCCATCCTGCCCGTGCAGATCCTCTGGATCAACATGACCACGGCCGGCTTCCTTGGC
>JACQYM010000059.1:4583-11939 GCA_016208225.1 Deltaproteobacteria bacterium
CCCTGGCCTTTGAACCCAAGGAGCCGGGCATCATGGTGCGGCCGCCCCGGGATCCGCGGACCCCGATCATTACCCGCGATGTGGCTTTCCGCATCTTTCTGGTCAGCTTTCTGATGCTGATCGCCGCCTTTCGGATCTTCACCTGGGAGCTGGCGGCCGGCGCCAACCTGGCCGAGGCGCGCACGAGCGCGGTCAATGTTTTTGTCATGATCGAACTTTTCTACCTGTTCAACTGCCGGTCGCTGGCCCAGTCCGTTTTTCAGCTCGGTTTTTTCTCCAATCCGTGGGTCATCGGCGGCGCCACCGCCATGTTTCTGCTGCAGCTCGTTTACACCTATCTGCCCTTCATGAACCGGCTGTTTCAGAGCGCGCCGCTTGATCTTGCCGTCTGGGGCCGGATCTTTGCCGCGGGGTTGGCGGTCTTTGTCGTTATCGAGGTCGAAAAAATGCTCTGGCGCAAGTTTGGCGGGGTGGGGGCTGACAGGGGAAATGGACACGGATCGGGGAACCGGCTGCCGTGACGTTGTCAAATTGTTGACTGAGTGCGCGGTGAAGTGGTAATGAAATAACCAGTACGCATCAACTTTCCGATAAATGAAAAGCAAAGAAAATGTTCAAGGAGAATTGCAATGAAATGTCCGGTATGCACTTCAGTTAACCTGGTCATGACTGACCGCCAGGGCGTGGAGATCGATTATTGCCCGCAGTGCCGCGGCGTCTGGCTGGACCGGGGGGAATTGGATAAGATCATCGAGCGCACGGCTGTTGTCCAGCCGGTAGTGCAGCAGCATGTTGTCCATGGCGGCCACGGCCATGATCATGATGACCATTACAAATACCACAAAAAGCATAAACCTAAGAGTCTGCTGGGCGAGCTGTTTGATTTCTGATACGCACGGACGAAAACCTGTTTTTTCGCAGGATATCGGCGCGTTGCCGATGATTGCACATGGCGTTTTATAACTCTCACGTGGCCTGTACACACATAACCATCCAAAGGGGGAAAAAACATGAGCAAGAGCATGGATACCAAGAAGACGACCAAGAAAGAACCGGCAAAAACCATGAAGGAAAAAAAGGCGGCGAAAAAGGCCAAGAAGGAAGAAAAGAAGAGCCGCGGCTGAGTTGCGGCCCCATGGGGGACCCTGTGTGGCAGGTCGTCCCCGTTTTCACGGAATCGGCAGGGCACCCCTCGCGGGTGCCCCTTGTCCTTGGCGCCTATCCAACCCTTGAGTATACATGTCCCGCTGTGGGCAGCCCAAACGCCGGCCAATGGCGCATGGCGGGCAACCCCTTATACTCTCCATCGGTGCCCGCCGGCGGGAACCACGAAGCATGAAAGGAATTTCCGGCTAAATCATAAACGAGGCAAGCTATGCAATGGCTCATTCCGGTAGTGACAGGGTTGTTGGCTGTATGGCAGTGGACCCATGAGCGCGATCTCGATCGGCAACGGGAAAGGAAGCGGGTGATGGCTCTTTATGTCAATCCGTTTCTCTCCGCCTGTGAAGATCTGCAGAGCCGCATCTACAACATTCTCATCCTCGACGGTTTGGTGACCCTCCGCAAGCGTTATCCGGACGGCAAATACGCCGAAGAAACCCTCTATCTCATCGTGCGCTTCTTCGGCTGGCTTTCGGTTGCCCTGCGCTACGGCCCCTACACCCAGGATTCATTTGTCATCCACCATTGCGAGGCAGTACGCAATGCCTTTGCCACTTCCGATTTTCCCATCGGGCCGTTTGCCTTTTTCAGGCCTGAGCAAAAGGAACTCGGGAAAATCGTCATGACCCGGTTCAAAGGGCAGTACGGCATTGAACTTGACACCGTTCCCTGGCATGAGTTCATGGAGCGGCTCGAAAAAACGCCGCTGGCATACAGCCAGTCGGTTCAGCAGAGTATTCAGGCGCTGCGGGAGGCCCAGGGCGTCGAGAGCCTGCTGGGTCGGGACCGTCTCTGTGCGGTCCAGAATCACCTGATTGATCTTTTATCGTACATCGAGAAAAAAGAAGGATTCAGTCTTTTTTCCGGCAGGCGGAAAAAGTGTGTCACCGCGAGAAAGCGGGTTCAGGAAGGCGAAAGCCAGGGGAACAGTCTGGCGCAGCAGGCGCCTGCGGAGCGGAAAAGGGCGATAATTTCCTGATCCTGCCGCTAGCAAAATCATGGAGCAGATGGCAAGGAGGAGGACGCGATGCAGATAAACACCAAAAAAATCACACCATGCCTGTGGTTCGACAACCAGGCCGAAGAGGCCGCCAGGTTTTACACCTCCATCTTTAAAAATTCCAGCATCGGCAGCATTGCCCGCTACGGCAAGGAAGGCCATGAGATTCACGGCAGAGAGGAAGGAACGGTAATGACCGTGGAATTTGAGATTGATGGGCAGCCATTCACCGCCCTCAACGGCGGGCCGATCTTTCACTTCACCGAGGCCATCTCGTTCCAGGTGCATTGCGAGACGCAGGAGGAGGTGGATTATTACTGGGACCTGAATCCGTGAGGTATCCCGGATTCTCCCTAAAAATTGTGGGTCCCGAAAAAATTTCAACACCGCGACCGCCAGAAATTTATATATTGCCAGCATATTGCTGGTAAATTGGGACATCGTCCCAGTTGTTCTTTGAAAAATTGCTATATTTGCCTGTTTTTAGGCGTACTTAGCCGGCAGGGCCTGCTGTTCAGCCACTTTCCGGCAATTATTTCTCCTCTGTTCTTGCATTAGCCAAAGGCAAGCCGGTTATAAACGTGCTGAAACGAGTCAAATGCACAACAGTGCCGGCTGAACCGCAGCTTCAATTTCCTGCCGGTTTCAATCAGTCTGGCCGCACGGTACATGAGTTCCTGGATAACGGTACGAAGTCTCCTGCGCTTTGCCGAGTGCCGAACTGGCGAGCGATCACCGAGAAGACCAAGCTGGCCGATAAACCGCAAGATGTTATAGGCCAGGCCGGCAAGCGACATGATCAGGGAATTGGTCGCAAACTTTCCGGAAGGCAGCCGCTCAAGATCCATGTCGGTTTTAAATTCGCTGTGAAACTGCTCGCTTGTGCCATGGTCCTGGTAAAGCTTGATGATCTCTTTTTCCGGCAGGTAAAGGGATGTCCACCAGCCTTCAAGTTCTATATCCGGCACCAGCAGCAGCTGGCCGCGCTTGTCAATGGTTCGTTCAATCACCCGGACGACCAGGCGGCTGCTAAACTCCTTGCCCTCGTGCTCCTGGAGCTCATTGAAACTGAACACGGCAACCCGCTTGCCGCGGCGGGGTTCGCTCACTTTTCCTTCTTGCAGACCACGGGCCAGCCAGGCGGCGCGATCCTGCTTGCGCGGGTTCCACTTCAGGATGTAATCGACCTTTTTATGGTCACAAAGCGTTGCCCGGGTCTCGACAGCATCGTGGCCAGAGTCAAGCCGGAATAGCAGTGACTTTTTGGTTAAAGACTTGGCACGGGAGATGGTTTCCTGCAAAAAGGGGATAAAATTGTTTTGGCTGTGCTGGCTGCCCTCCCGGAACTCAAGATGAACACACCAGCCTTCCGCTCCCATGTAGGCGGCTATTGGCGCATAGCCGTCATAACCGTGATAGGTATGCTTGGAACCTTCTTTTTTGGTGCCGTAGTTGTCCATGCAAAAGACGTCCATATCGACGGCGACATGACCCATGGCCAAGGGGGTTACTTTTCCTTTGGCATTGCGGATGAACTCCGTGTAGGTGGAGGAAGCAATTGGCTGAAAAACTGTTGCGGTTTCGTCAAGGCGCTGGCGCAAGGTTTCGGGCGAAGGAACCGCTTTGATGCCAAGTGATTGCTGGAAATACCTGTCGTCTTTCATGTCGGCAATGGCTTCGAAATCGCTTTTGCCAAGCGAGAGCAACCCGAGATAACTGCGAATTACATCGGTATTGGCAATGTCCTTGGTGTCGGGTATCGCCTTTTTCAGCCTGGCGTTCAAGCTGGTATATCGATTAATACCGAGCCCGACCAAGGCCAGGCCGGAATGAGAGGTATAAAATTCGTCCGCTGAACGTTCAAGAATAAATCGTTTCATTTTTTCACCTGCTGAGTGATGTTTTTCGACAGGTGTATATTGCAATATTTATTGTTAAATTTCAACATGTTGTTTAATAATGCAGACGATTTTTACTGCAAAAAAATCACGGATTCAGGTGGGAGAAACTTTCCGCCGGCGGCGATGAAAAGGCGCAGCAGTGCGGCTGGCTGAAAGACAGATTCGGCCTCTCCTGGCAGGTTGTTCCCAATATTCTGGGTGAATGTTTGAGTGACCCGGACCCTGAAAAATCTCAGCGGGCAATGAAGGCGATGCTGCAAATGAAGAAGATCGATATCGCCGAAATCAGGCGGTCGTCCGAGGGCCGGTAGGCATGGGGCGGGCTGGCACCATGAAGAGATGCGGCTGGGCAACGGATGACCCGTTATATGTCAAATACCATGACCGCGAATGGGGGGTGCCGCTCCATGATGACAGGAAACTCTTTGAAATGCTGCTTCTCGAAGGGGCGCAGGCCGGCCTGAGCTGGCTTACCGTACTGAAAAAACGGGAAAATTACCGAATTGCCTACGACGGTTTTGACCCGGTGAAAATTGCCGCCTGGGACAGCAAGAAAATCGAGCAATTACTGGCAGACCCCGGCATCATCAGAAACAGGCTGAAGGTGGAAGCGGCCCGCGTCAATGCCCTGGCCTTTCTGCAGGTCACGGCGGAGTTCACGAGTTTCGATGCCTTCATCTGGTCCTTTGTCGGGGGCCGGCCTATTCTGAATTCCTGGCGGGAAATGGGGCAAATCCCGGCCACCAGTCCGGAATCGGACAGGATGGGCAAGGAACTGAAGCGCCGCGGTTTTAAATTCAACGGATGACAAATCGTAACTGCTCAGCCGTAGGTCGGGTTAGGCGGCCCCATCACCGTAACCCGACATGAATTTGCGTGGCGTGTCGGGTTACGCGATACACCCGCTAACCCGGCCTACGCTCGAAAGTCGATTGTAAAAAAAAAAAAAAATCAGGGCAGAGGCTGTGATTGATGGATGCCGTCTGGGAGGATGCGATCAAGCGGGGCGACGCCGGCATGGTCCGCGATCTTCTCGGCCGGGGTGCTGATGCGGATAGCCGCGACCGCTACGGGCAGACCGCCCTTATGCTGACCGCCCATGCCGGCCATGGCGAGGTCGTTGAAATTCTCATCGCGCATGGAGCCAAGCTGAATATCACCGCCAAGTTCGGATTGAGCGCCTTGATGCTGGCCGTCGTGGCCGGCCATGGGGATATCGCCCGCCTGCTGGCCAAAGCCGGGGCCGATCTCTCCCTGCGGGGCACCGGGGCGCCGGGCTTTGCCGAGAAGACCGCCCATGATCTGGCAATGGAGCGCGGCCTGCCGGAGCTGGCCGCAACATTGCAGCCCAAACCGAGGCCGGGATGAAGTCAAAAGCTGAGCGATGCGCCGAATATGAGCAGTTCAAGCAGATCGACGCCGCTTTTCGGGCCGGTGATCTTGCCGCCCTGCGGGCCGCGGTTGATGATCCGGCCGCCGTGCCGAACGGGCCCATGCCGCTGACCATCGGCCCCTGCCTCGAGTATGCGATCTACCACAGCCCGCTGCCGTTTATCCGCACCCTGCTGGAGATCGGCGCCGATCCCAATCCGGCCCATCATATCGGATTTCCCCCCTTGATCGCGGCCCTCGCGTGCAGCCGGCCGCAGCCAGGCTCCCCCGGCCGCCCCGACGTGCAGGAGATCCTGCAGCTGCTGCTCGCCTGCCAGGCCGATCCGAACCAACGTGGCATCAACGACTACACGGCCCTGCACATGGCGGTGAGCGAACGGAATCAACGGGCCGTCGAACTCCTCCTGCAGGCTGGCGCTGACCCGCATCTCCGGACCCGCGTCGACGAATGCGAAACGCCGCGCGCCATGGCGGAGAAGCTGGGCCTGCGCGCCATTGCCGAACTGCTCAGGGAGGCAGAGGCGCGGCCGGGAAAGGGAGAGCGGCCATAATGCACCTGCGCCGCCATGGCTATGAAGCGGAATATGTTACCGCCATCGGAAGAACGCATTCGGGGTCGCCCGTGCACAAACAGAGCAGAGAGGAGTCACCATGCAAGCGGCGTCGGGATGCATCGAATGCAATGTAGTCCAGGTTCTTGAGAAGCGGATTTTTCATGGCCGGGTGCGCTGGTCCGATGGCTTGCTCACAGAGGTGCATATCCTCGGCGCCGAAGATCCGGCTTTGCCCTACCTGATCCCCGGCTTCATCGACGCCCATGTCCACATCGAGAGCGCCATGCTGCCCCCGGCCGAGTTCGGGCGGCAGGCGGTGCGGCACGGCATGGTGGCGGCGGTGGCCGACCCGCATGAGATCGCCAATGTCCTGGGCGCGGACGGCGTGCGCTTCATGCTGGGAAACGCCCGCCGGACGCCCTTCAACATCTTCTTCGGGGTGCCCTCCTGCGTGCCGGCCACGCCTTTTGAGACGGCGGGCGCCGCCATTACCCTTGCCGATATGGAGAGTCTCTTCCGCGAGCCCGAGGTGCGGCATGTGGCGGAGATGATGAATTTTCCCGGCGTCCTGGCCCGTGATCCGCAAGTCATGGCCAGAATCGAGCTGGCCCGCAGGCTGGGCCGGCAGGTGGACGGCCATGCCCCCGGCCTGCGCGGCAGCGAGGCGGCGCGCTATGCAGGGGCGGGAATCTCCACCGACCATGAGTGCTTTACCCTGGCCGAGGCCCGGGACAAGCTCGAGTGCGGCATGCACATCCTCGTGCGCGAAGGTTCGGCTGCGCGCAACTTCGCGGCCCTCCATTCCCTGATCAGCACCGACACCGATCGGGTCATGCTCTGCAGCGATGACAAACATCCGGACGATCTGGCGGCCGGCTATATCGACCGGCTGGCGGCCACGGCGGTGGCGGCCGGCCACCATCCTCTGGCCGTGCTGCGCTGCGCCTGCGTCAACCCGGTCCTCCATTACCATCTGCCGGTCGGTCTGCTGCGGCTGCATGATTCGATGGATGCGGTGCTGGTCACGGATTTAAGCGACTTCCGGGTGCGCAAAGTCTGGCTGGCCGGCAACCTGGCGGCGGCAGAGGGATGCACCCTGCTGCCCCGGGTTGAGGTTGCCCAAGTCAACAACTTCCGGGCCAGGCCGATTAGTGCCGCTGATCTGCAACTGCCGGTAAGCCAGGGTCCGCTGCGGGTCATCGAGGCCATGGACGGCGAACTGATCACCAGGGAACTCCTGCTTGAGCCGCGCCGGGTTGATGGTGTTCCGGTGCCCGATACCGCACAGGACATTCTGCTGCTCTGCGTGGTCAACCGTTACGAGCAGGCGCCGCCGGCCCTGGCC
>JACQYM010000192.1 GCA_016208225.1 Deltaproteobacteria bacterium
CGGGGGTGAGCATCTCGAACTTCACCCAGTTCCAGGGCCAGCCCGGCCCGAACCGGGCGCTCAATCTCTTTGCCTGCGTGGGCAACACGGCCAGGGTCGTGACCGGGGAGGCAAAGGGAAAAACCGGCCGGGTCACCGGCAAGCATGGCGACATCGACCATGTTCTGCTTGACTTTGCCCCCGAGGTGCTGGAAGATCTCAATATCGGGGATAAAATTCAGATCAAGGCATACGGCTGCGGTCTGGCGCTCCCCGATTTTCCGGCCATTCGCATCATTAACCTTGACCCGGCGCTGCTGGCGATCATGGGCCTGCAGGAACTGCCGGACGGACGGCTCGAAGTGCCGGTGACCCACAAGGTGCCGGCCAGAATCATGGGATCAGGCATCGGCCACTCCCACAGCAATTCCGGCGATTATGACATCCAGCTCTTTGACCGGCCCACGGTCGAGGAGTATGGCCTGGCCGATCTGAAACTGGGCGATGTGGTGGCCATTACGGATGCCGACGCCACCTATGGCCGCATCTATAAAACCGGCGCCATCGTGATCGGCATCGTCGTCCATTCCGACTGCGTGCTTGCCGGCCACGGCCCCGGCGTCATGGTGGCCATGGCCTCCAGAGAGGGTGCGATTACCCCCCGTATTGACGGCGCGGCCAACATCAAGAACTACTTTGCCAACCTGTAACCCGCAAATTAAATTAAAGGACCAACCACTTCTTCCATGACCGATAAACAACGACTTAAAGAAATCATCCTGGAAAAATCCTACCGCAAAGGCACCTTTACGCTCTCATCAGGCCGCGAATCGGATTTTTACATCGACGGCAAGCAGACGACCCTGTCGGCGGAAGGCGCCTATCTCTGCGGCAAGCTGATCTTTCAACTGATCAAGAACCACCCGGAAAAAATCGGCGCCGTGGGCGGCATGACCCTGGGTGCCGACCCCCTGGTCACGGCCGCATCACTGGTCAGCTTTCTGGAAAAGGCCCCCATCCCGGCCTTTATCGTCAGAAAGGAATCAAAAAAGCACGGCACCGAGGCCTATCTGGAAGGCGAGAAAAACATGCCCCCCGGCTGCGCGGTCACCCTGCTGGAGGATGTGGTCACCACCGGCGGCACCCTGCTCAAGGTCATTGACCGGGTAACAGCCCAGGGATACAGAGTGGCGCAGATCATCACCGTGGTGGACCGGCAGGAAGGCGGCGCGGACACCCTGGCGGCAAAGGGCTTCAAGCTGGAGGCGATCTTCACCAGGGAAGAATTAATGAGGCAGGACAATTTATGAAATGCAGGAAATGCAACGGAGAGCTTGTGGTCAAACGCATGTGCCGCCGGGTGCGCCTGCAGTGCAAATCCTGTAACCACGAATATCAGATCCACGAGGTGGCGGCCGACCTCGATGAAAAGACCTCGGCTATCCTGGAGCAGTACACCACCATTATTTACGACTGATTGCGGCCGGTGGTCACGCCGGCGGCGGTCAGCCATTGCCGCGCCCAAGCGCAAATCCGCTGATCCCCAGCACCGTAAGCGGGAACAACGAACAATGAAAGTCTCGCGCGCCGTCGTAGGAGCGGGCCATGCCCGCGATCCCTTACTCCACTGGCAATCAGCCCTCACCAAGGTTTTTCAACAGCCGCATATAGTCCCGCTGACTCTCGCATACCATGTTTGACAGCAGATTGACGAATTGCTGATGATCCCCGCGGTTGCTCGCCTTGAGGGCATCGAGGTAGTCGCCGCGCAAGACCGGCGGGATGATGGTTATCGGGTAGCCTGCCTGCAACAACGCCAGATTCATCACCAACCGCGCCGTCATGCCGTTGCCATCCACAAAAGGATGAATACTCACCAGTCTGATGTGCAGCCAGGCGGCAAAGGCTACGGGATGATTGCCCGCGCGCTGCTTCGGAATATCCGTGATAAAATCGAGCATCACCTTTTTGAGTTCGGCTGGCCGGGGAAAATCCAGGGTTGAGCCGGTAACGACAACACCGATTTTACGATACCGCCCAGCCTGTTTCGCATCTATTCGCAGGTAAAAGAGCTTATGCAGATCGAGAATCTGCCGCTCCGTGATTGCAGTCTTTTTGGCCAGCTTATAGAGCAGGTCAAAGGCCTCGCTATGGCCGATGGCTTCGAAATGGTCCCTCAGGGGCTTGCCGCCGACGGTGATCCCGTCCTCCAGGACAATTTTTGTTTCCGTCTCCGTGAGGCTGTTTCCTTCAAGGGCATTGCTTGCATAGGTCAAGCCGATTCGATAATACTCCTTGAGCTGCTTGAGCGCCTGCCTGCTCAATGGCCGCATGCTGTTGATCTCCCGCTGCAGTTGCTCGGCTTCGCTGATGCGGTTCTTGAAATTCATGGCGTGCTGCGCTCCCTTGACTCTTTTGCCTGCTTTGTCTCCCGGATCAGGTCTGCTGTATCTGTTTCAATCAGACCCTCTCTGGTCCATCGCTCAAGTAATCCTTCCCAGTTCGCAACCATAAGACCTTTTCCCTAGAATTGTCAGGTGGTTGATTCTTGCCCAAGTCTGATTGATACCGGTTTTTTTCGATGTGCCTCAACGCCGTAAATCCCCGGCATCAAAAAGCAGAGCGAAGCGCCATTTTTTGACGTCCGAGTGGATTTGCCTTTTAGTAGACCTTTTTCTCATGGGGTAGCTTGCAACAAGACGTCAACTCTGCTTGTCGACGAAATATTCTGACTCCCCTTCTTGTATGCCTTTTTTTGCTGACCTATAGCACCACTTGAATGGCTGTGGGCATTCGCGATTGAACTTATCCCGTTCTTCGCAATAAGTCCGTAGCCTGACAGTCAACACATCGTCCGATTCTTCTGTCCAGCAATCAATTGACCAAAATATTCGGAGTTTTGTCATAACGGAATCATAATTATTAGCTGCTGTGAGATGTGCATTGGCTTGCTCTTTGGGATTAAGACACGATGCTATTGACGTAAGGACAACTATGACCATGGACAGAACTCCAGCGAGTATCTTAACTTCCGCGAAAGCCAACGTTCCAGCAACTCCCGCAAGAATGACGGACGGAACCCCTATCCAGAGATGTAGGTTCTGCCAAAAATGAGCCTCTACAAAATGACTCTTGGATGTGTAGAGACAATTTTCATAAAGGCGCTTGGCTTCTTTGATGACCTCTTGCCTCGGCTTGGATACTACTCTTTCTTGTGAAGCTGTTACATCTTCTGTCATAGGTTCCTCACCCATATGCAGGAAAATAGTCACCAAAGACCATTCGCCACATCTTCACAGCATCGGACACATGCCCCCGTCGGGCGAGGTCTTCTGCCTTGATGGCTCTAGTGTAGGCTGTTTCGAAGCGGCTTACTGCATTCTTGACTTTGTCTTCGGTATTAAGATATGCCCCGACATCGTCCCCATATCCAGCGGGATCAGGGTTTTTCTTTGTGACATATTCCCGGCCTTTATCAAAAACGTATCTTGCGCCTGATGGGAAATCGGATATGGTCACGTTATTCAGAATTTGCAACCCCATGGTTTCCAGGTGAAATGATCTCAAGAAACTGCTTGTCGACCTGTTCCAAGCTTTTAGCATCTTTATTAAAGGTACAAAGTCCCCGGCGTGGGTTTGATTCGCCGCAGACCAGATTTGCACATGTTGCTTCGGATCGGTAGGCAGCCAAGACTGTGTAATTGAATTAGGTATAAGATACCCTCCACCTTGTCTGTTGAAAGCAGGTACAACATCGACGGCAAATTCAGTAAATTGTATAGTTACCGCCTGCCCATTTCTGCTGATGTCTGGAGTGGTTGGATAAGTTCTTTTCAAGACACGCTTCAATAGATCAAGCAGACCTGCTTGGCCGCCATTCTGATTGTTGTAGTTGTGAAAATACTTCGAGTCAAGGACGACAATTACGTCAATGTCTGCTTGCTTTAGGGGCGCGATCAGAGTGTGACGAGAGTAAGACCCGGTTAAGAAGGAATCCAAAACGTCCAAGCCGTTACTCACTGCTTCACGAACGTTCTGTTGTCTAGTGGACACTGTCTCCGTTTGTAAACTGGTTATCTCCAAGTTTACCTTGAATGTCCTGAATGACTCTAAAATCTTTTCCGACATGATTTTTCCTTTACAGGACTATCGTATTGCTCACCGATGCGGCTTTTAGCGCTCCGTTGCAGCAATTTGTTATAGCATTTTTGGCAGACCAACCAAATCCAATAGTTCATTCCTATCCTGTCTTGAGAGCCATATTTGAAAACTTTTATCAACGATATTGAGTCTTAAGTTTGTTTGGTCGTAATCTAGCACCATAGGTTTGATATCTTTCTTTATCTGTAAAGAAGTAGTTGATTGTAAAGACTGAGTTACATTGCCCGAATTTAGTTCCTTACCTCTAGGATGCATTTCTTGTAATTTGTGTCTAACTTCTGACTGTTTGAATCCCTTTTCAATATTTTCAATATCAGCTGTCAATATCGGGTATAAAAGCCATTTATGCATTTCAAGTTCGGTGTCTTGAAAGCCTTCAGCAAATTGAGTAAGAAACGAATTAAATCTACCTCCTTGCTGATTAACTACTTTGTTAATGATGTCCTTGCAACTGACTTTAGTCCCTATCTCCTTCAACTCACCCTGAGTGGAATGAACACCTTCAGCAATACAGCATTGATGACATGCTTCCTGAACGATATAAACACTTTCAAAGCAGGAATCCAGCAACTCTTTTTTGAAATTTTCAGCGAAAGATATGTTTAGCAACGCCTCACCATCAGAAATAACCTTTCCTAGTTCAGCCCGTACCCATTTATCTGCATTGATTGGTAGCAACCTACCCACAAGATCACCGTTGTATACACTGAGCCGGTTTTCTTCAAGCCATACGCCAATGATTATAAAGCACAGTTTAGAGTTCTCGTGGAATGCCTTAAGTGCAACTGAAAAATCCTTTTGTGTATCTATTGGCAGGTAATGGAAGTCTTCTAATACAATGAATTTACTAAAATTAATTTTACTAAGAGCGGCAATTATGTCATTTACATCAAGTGGATCTAACTCTAAGGGTGCTTTTATTATACCATTTTCTTCCGCTCTTTCTGCTTCGGCGCCACCCTCTGCCCCTGCACCAAATATTCCTGCCTTTATTTTCGCAAATATCTTTTGTTTACCTGATGTGGATTTGGTTGTCGAAAGGGTTAACTCAAAGCCAGCTTGCTTTAGGATTGCTTCATGCAAAAGATCTAAAGTCCACTTATTTGAACAATGTACCACTATATATTCATCGCTATTTAGGCAGTGTTTTCTAAGCGATGTCTTCCCCTGCTTTGAACTACCATAAATTACTAAGTGCTGGCGTCTCGCAAGATTGTTCATGAGTACATTATCTGCACTCTCTCGTTCCACATAATTCAATGGAAGATCTCGGTTTATCCCGAAGACGTCATCAACAGAGTGTTTTTTTTCGACCAAAATAAATCTCCTTTATTTTGTAGATGGAAGCTTGGAGCCATAACGAAATAATTATACAGACCTGCACATCTTACCGATTTTCATGATAAACGAAAAGCCGCCCCTATTTCGCCGACAAAGAATCTCGGCTGAGAGATAGTTGCGGATTTTTCCGGTGTTCCGAATGTGGTTCCTCTTTTCAGCTAACCGGGAACTCAAGATAATCAGCCTTCTGTTTTCATAATTTTTCTTACCGCATGTGGAAGTCATGAGGCAAGGTTAAAAATCAAGGGGATATGGAAAGTGACGGCTTTCCGGCTGGGTGGGGAATCGGCGCGAACGGACTTGGGGGAGTGTGCAAAAGGCTCTGCTCGGGGGAATAAGCCGTTGTAAAAAAATAACATGGCCAGAGAAATGTACGGAACGGCACTCTTTTCAGTACCCCCCTGAGGGGTATAAGGAGCCGTAACGAAATTGAAAAAAATGGACATGTTATTTCGTAACGGATCCTAAACTGCCGCGGTAATCAGGAAAAGGTCATGGATTTCGGGTCGAGCTTATCGCGGGCATGGCCCGCTCCTACCCCACGGCCTGCCTGTTCGAATAAGGTGCGGCGCTGCTGTCACGGTTTTCGGGCCAGCAGAAAGATCCGGTGGAAAACCAGATCGACCCGGCCGTCCGCTGTTGCCTGCTCCGCAAAGGCCTTTTGCACCACCTCCCTGAAAGCCCCGGCATACTCCCCGGCAATGGGCAGTCGGTAGAACTCCTGATTGAGATAGCCGGCCGCGGCCCCCGAGTCGAATATCCGGAAAACCTCCGCCGGCGTATGGGAGCTGACCACCCGATCAATGCGGGCGTGGCGGACTGCGAAACCGGCCTGTTCAAACAGCAGCCGGTATTGCTCCGGGGTTTCCAGAAAGAACCAGGGCGGCTGAAAAGAAGCGAACTGCCGGCTGAGGCGCGGATCATGCCGCACCTTGTCCACTGCGTCGATGAAATTGGGGGAATAGCGCTGTAGGGCCGGGGCCTGGATGCCCATCCTGCCGCCGGGCCGCAGGGCCTGACGGCACGCCTGCAGGGCCGGCTGCGGGTCCTTGAACCACTGAAAGGCGGAGTTGCAGAAAATGACGTCAAAGCAAGCCACATAGCGCATCTGGTCAACAGAACCGATCTCAAAGCTGAGGCCGGCATGGCCGCAGTTTCGTCTCGCCTCGTCGATCATGCCGGCCGAGGCATCCAGGCCGACCACCCTGCCGCCGGTTTTCTCCGCTATTTTTCCGGTCAGATTGCCAGTCCCGCAGCCGATATCAAGCACATCATCTTCTTCCGTGATCCGGAGCAGATCAAACAACTGATCAGCCGCGGACTTCTGCACCAGCGAATCCTTCGCGTATCTGGATGAAATTTCAGAGAAGTTGGTCATATTAGCCTTGAATGAATACGCTTCATCCGGCGCAATACGCTTCGCTATTGCGCCCTACGGGGCTCAAATCCGCAAATCCGCGATCCGCATTCCGCAATCAAATCACCATTCCAGCCGGAACGTGTTGTCCAGGGGATTGACCTTGGCCAGCCGCACCTTGATCATGTCGCCGGGGCTGACATTCGGCCCCTGGTTGAGCGGCAGGTCCCCTTCCAGCAGGATGTAGGTCAGCACCACCTGGATGCGGCGGGGCTGGATCTCCAGCACCAGGGCGTCCAGCCGGTTGCCGACGCCCGGTTGCCGACGCCGATCTCCTGGGCCAGGTATTTGAACAGCCAGTAACGATGGCGCAGCTGGCGCACCTGGTTGGCCCTGGTCTGGGCCTCAAGGATGGCGGCGGCCAGGTCCCGGCAGTCGCTCTGCGAATAGAGCGGCCCTTTGCCCTGCAGGACATGGCTGAGCTGCTGCTGCACCACCAGGTCCAGCAGCCGGCGGATGGGCGAGGTGATGGTGGTGTACTGTGACGCCCCCACGCCGCTGTGGGGCCGGGGTTCAGTGACCAGCTGGCCGCGGGCCAGGAAACGGCGCTGGCGGAAATTGATGAACAGGTCCTTCTGCACACCGGGGGCGAGACGCTGGCGCGGCGGCTCCTGGCAGCGGTAGAGGGCCGGAATCTGGCGGTCGGCCAGATACTGGGCCGCCAGCATGTTGGCCAGCACCATGAATTCGGCCACCAGGTTTCTGGCCGGGGTGTCCACCTCCAGCAGATGCACCTGCACCCTGCCGTTACGTGCGATGTTGATGTTGACGTCAGGGATCGGAATGATAAGCGCGCCGTCGGCCACCCGCCGCTCCTGCAGCCGGCGGCTCAGCTCCGCCAGCAGCCGCAGTTCCTCGTCCCGGCCGGCGGCCAGCAGCGTCTCGGCCTGATTATAGGTGATCCGCCGTTTAACCCGCACCACGCTGCGCTCTACCTTGAAGTCAACAACCTCGCCGGCAACGGTCATGCGCACCAGAAAGCTGAGCGCCGGCCGGCTCTCCCCTTCGATCAGGCTGCAGGCCCCTTCGGACAGAACATTCGGCAGCATGGGAATCTGTCGGTAGGGGAAATAGAGGGAGGTACCCCGCAGCCGGGCCTCCTGGAACAGGGTGTCCCCCGGCTTGACAAAGGCGCTCACATCGGCGATATGGATGCCCACCAAAAAATGCTCCCCCTGCCGTTCCACATGCAGGGCGTCATCGAAATCCCGGGTGAATTCCCCGTCAATGGTAAGCAGGGGCAGATGGCGCAGATCAAGGCGATCGCCGCCGCTAAGCGCCTGCCTGTTTTCTTCCGTGGCCAGCTGCCGGGCCCGTTCAAGCTGCTCATCCGCAAAATTGACCGGCACATCCTGCCGCAGCAGGGCGATATTTTCATCCGGGTGCCAGATGCCGGCCTTGACCAGCAGATAATAGGGATCATGGTCCCTGGTCAGGCCCGCCTTTTTCAACAGATCACGGGCCAGGGCCGATTCCGGGGCATCAGTGCCGAAAAGGTAATAGTCCCTGATCATGGCAAGACAGCCCTGCAGCTCCGGCCACTGGGGCGCCGCCTCGCCGGCCATCAGCGCCTGCATCACCGCGGCGCCCTTTTCCATCATCTCCAGCCGGACCCGCTCCTTTTCCGCCCGGTCGCGCAACTGCTGCACCACCTCGCGGCTGTGCACCTGGATCTGCCCGTCCTTGAACTTGAAGAAAAACGGATCGGCGAAAACCGCCCGCAGAAAGGCGGCAACCTGATCATCCCCGGCCTCGCCGCCGAACCCGAGTTCCGCAAGGAACAGCGGGGCAAAGGCAGGGTCCCCCTCCTCCACGGCCAGTTGCCAGAGCTCCTCAAGATCGATTTCCCCGGCCAGCCGCAGGCGCCGGTCCGCCGCCTCCTGCAGCATGGCCATGATCTCCTCCCGGGAAAGCTGCACCGGGTATTTGCGGGCGGTTTGATGCACCACCCGGCTCAACGGCATATTGATCTCCTTGCCGTTCTGGTTCATGACGCGCAGTCTTTTATCGTTGTCCTGCTGCACCAGGGCGCAGAAAAACCGGCCCTGCTCAACATATTCTATGATTTTTCCCTGCAATATGATAACACTCGTGATGTTTGTTTTGTTGTAACTATTCAGGTTGATAGTCTGGGATTTTTGTCTATCAGCGCAACAGCCAGGAAGAGGAGACCATAATGGATTACCAGGGAGAAAAGCAAGTTAAATCGGGCCTTGTGGCGCTGATCGGACCGCCGAATGTGGGCAAGTCCACCCTGCTGAACGCGCTGCTCGGGCAGAAAATCTCCATTGTCTCCCCCAAACCGCAGACCACCAGAAACAGGATCCTGGGCATTGTCAACGGCGATGATTACCAGATCGTCATGATCGACACCCCCGGCATCCACAGCGCCCGCAGTCCGCTGAACCAGGAAATGGTGAAAATCGCCGTGGCCAGCCTGGTCGATGTGGATGTCATCATCTTCATGATTGATATCAGCTTTCCCCTGCCCGGCAAAATCAGCGATGCCACCAGTCACCTGACCGGCGCGGGCAAGCCGGTCATCCTGCTGCTGAACAAGAC
>JACQYM010000193.1 GCA_016208225.1 Deltaproteobacteria bacterium
GATACCGTAGTTCATCTGGCGGCGCGTGTTCATGTGACCCATGAGGACTTGCCGCATTCCCTGGATGAATACCGCACAGTCAACACCCAGGGAACGGTCAATCTGGCAAAGCAGGCGGCGCGAGCGGGTGTACGTCGTTTTGTCTATTTAAGCACGGTCAAGGTTCACGGGGAAGAAACCTTATCGCCCCCTTATCTTCCGGCTGGTTCAGGTCATGATGAACGGCCTGTTGCCTTTTCTGAAGCAGACGTTCCCCGTCCCCAGGGCGGGTATGCCATCTCCAAATGGGAAGCGGAGCGGGAATTAAGGCTGCTCTCCGCCGCCACAGGCATGCAAACAGTTATCGTCCGGCCGCCGCTTATCTATGGCGAAGGTGTAATAGCTAATTTCTTGAGTTTGTTGCGATTGATCGATAAAGGAGTTCCCCTGCCGTTCGGCAGCGTTGCAAACAGACGGAGTCTGCTCTGCCTGGATAATCTGGTGGATTTTTTAATGCAATGCATCAGTCATCCCGCCGCCGCAAATGAGACCTTTCTGGTTGCCGACAACGAAACCCTGTCCACGCCCGACCTGATTCGCAGGATTGCCTTTTCTATGGGGAAAAAGCCCCTGATGCCGGGTTGCCCGATCGGACTCCTGCGAATGGGCGCCCGATTGCTTGGGAAAACTGCTGCGATTGATAAAATATGCGGTTCGTTGCAGGTGGAGGCTCGGAAGGCGAAAATGCTGCTGCACTGGCAGCCGCCCCTGACCGTTGAACAAGGGCTCGAAAAAACGGTATTATGGTATCTCAACGCAAAAAAAAATGGATAATCTGAAAATCATCATTGCCGCCTTCGTGGGATCAGCCATTTTAACCGGCTTGATCAGGGATTATGCGATAAGGCGGGCCATGGTTGATGTGCCGAACGAGCGAAGTTCGCATACGAGCCCCACTCCGAGAGGAGGGGGCCTGGCAATTGTTGCAACCTTTATCGCGGTTCTGTCGTTGCTATTTATCAGGGATCTGTTGTCGCCATCATTTTTTTTAGCAATGTCCCTTGGCAGTTTATCCGTTGCTGTGATAGGATTCTGGGATGATCATGGACATGTGCCGCCTTGCTGGCGTATTCTGGTCCATTTTGCCGCCGCCGGTTGGGCGCTTTATTGTCTGGGCGGGATTTCTTCCTTGCTGCCGAAGGATGTTTCCGCTGACATCGGTTGGCTTGGTGCCGCAGGTGGCGCGGTACTGATCGTCTGGATGTTGAATCTCTATAATTTTATGGATGGTATTGATGGCATAGCCGCAGTGGAAGCAATATGTGTAGCCGGCGGTGCCGCGGTAATCATGTGGCTGCACGGGGATAGCTCCCAGTTACTCCTGCTGCTTGGTCTGGCGGCAGGATGCATGGGGTTTCTGGTGTGGAACTGGCCGCCTGCCAAGATTTTCATGGGTGATGTCGGCAGCGGTTTCCTGGGATTTGTTCTATCTCTTTTTGCTCTTTCCGACTATGGCGGGACAGGGATGAACATATGGAGCTGGCTGATTCTCTCCGGCATCTTTGTTGTCGATGCAACGATAACCCTTGGGCGGCGCATCTGGCGAGGGGAACGGTTTTATCTGGCCCATCGGAGCCATGCCTATCAGATTCTCTCCCGGCGTTTAGGCTCGCATGCAAAAGTCACTTTGGGGACTTTTATAATTAATATTGTCTGGTTGATGCCATTCGCCTTTCTGGCGGCAACATATGATGAGTATGCCATTGGATTTCTAGTAATTTCTTTGCTGCCGATTGTCTGGGGAGCTGTCAGGATCGGCGCTGGAACAGCAAGCTGATAAATTGATAAGAGGATATTTTGTTACAAAAATATTTGCGCCGAATACTCTTTAACCGCTGGGCCGCATTTTTTCACGATCTTCTCTGGGTGCCTGCAGCTGTATGGGTGGCCTTCTGGTTTCGCTTCAATCTGCAGGCAATACCGGCACACTACGTTACCGGGTATTATTACCTCACCGCCTTTGCCCTGCCGGTCCATGCTGTTTTTTTCTGGATTTTCGGGTTGTATCGCGGCATCTGGCGCTTTGCCTCCATGCCGGATCTTATTCGGATTATCAAAGCGGTACTGCTCAGTTCCCTGGTGATGAATCTGGCGGGTTTTGTGGTGTTCAAGCTGCAGGGCGTGCCGCGCACCGTGCTGGTGCTCTCCCCCCTGATGCTCATTATCGGCCTGATGGCGCCCCGCCTCTGTTATCGTCTTTACAAAGACAAGCGATTGCAGCTACGCAGCAAGGAAGGCAAGCGGACCCTGGTGGTCGGTGCCGGCCAGGCCGGCGAGCTTCTGCTCCGGGATCTTTTGAGCAGGCAGGAGTATCAGCCGGTGGCGCTGGTGGATGATGATCCAAAAAAACATAACCGAGATATCCATGGGGTTAAGGTATACGGGGGACTGCACGAGATCGGCGAGATTGTCCGGCTGCTGGATATTGAATTGGTGCTGTTGGCCATCCCTTCAGCCAAAAAAACCACGGTGCAGCGCATTGTGGCCGCATGCGCCCAGGCTGAGGTCGACTGCAAGACCTTGCCTTCTCTGGATGAACTGACCAATGGCCGTCAGATCGAAGCCGCCCAGCTGCGGCCGGTGACCCTGGAAGATCTGCTTGGCAGGGATGCGGTTGAACTGGATCAACAGGCCATTGCCGGTTATCTGGAAAACAAGACGGTGCTGGTTACCGGCGGCGGGGGTTCCATCGGTTCCGAGCTGTGCCGCCAGGTAGCGGAGCTGAGTCCCCTGCGGCTAGTTATTTTTGAACATAGTGAATTTAATCTCTATGCCATTGACAATGAACTGCGTGCTTCATTCCCTGACCTGAAGATCATCAGTATACTGGGCGACATGAAAAATTATGACCGTGTCGACTGGGTGTTCCGCAAGTTTGCACCGGATGTGGTGTTCCACGCCGCAGCCTATAAACATGTGCCCATGCTGGAGCTCAATCCGGCGGAAGGGGTGCAGAACAATGTTTTCGGCACCAAGATGCTGGCGGATGCCGCCGACCGGTACCGGGTTGACCGTTTTGTGCTGGTGTCAACCGACAAGGCGGTCAATCCGGCCAATGTCATGGGCACAACCAAGCGGATTGCCGAGATTTATTGTCAGAACATGGATCTCCGTTCACAGACGAAATTCATCACCACCCGTTTCGGCAATGTGCTCGGGTCGGCCGGTTCCGTCGTGCCGCTCTTTGAAAAACAGATCAAAAACGGCGGCCCCATCACCGTTACCCATCGGGATATCAAGCGCTACTTCATGACCATCCCGGAGGCGGTGAGTTTGATTCTGCAGGCCGGCTCAATGGGCAAGGGCGGGGAGATTTTCGTGCTGGAAATGGGGGAGCCGGTGTATATCAAGGTCCTGGCCGAACAGATGATCAGGCTGTCCGGGCTGGTGCCGCACCGCGACATCAAAATCGAGTACATCGGGCTGCGGCCCGGCGAAAAGCTATTTGAAGAGATCTTCCATGAAAACGAGGATCTGCAGGGCACAACCCATCCGAAATTACAGCTGGCCGGCGCCCGGCAATGCGACTGGGACTGGCTGACCTCCGTTCTGCAGCGGCTGGGCCGGGCGGCAACCAGTCGTGATGTGCCGGACCTGATCAACCACCTCCGGGAAGTGGTGCCCGAATACAACGGGCTGCATGTCAGCGACAAAGAGAAAAAGGCTGCCAGGACTGCTCCCCTCAGGGTTGTCGAGGGACGGCAGGCCCATTAAATGTGCTTTGCAGGGGCTGAAGTACTTGCTGTGCCGCAACTACCTGAAGTGTGGCGCACTTCCAGTTCCTGAAAATGGCTGAAGCCTTTGAAGGACTGGCTGCTTCATTGGCTGCAACCGGCGTAACTATCTGAACTTTCGCTTGTTTTTCTTGCCCATCATTTCATTTCCCGTTCCCTCCCCCTGTTTGTCCGATATTTATTTTCCCCTCCATTTTCTTAGTCGTCTTGGTCTGTAAA
>JACQYM010000194.1 GCA_016208225.1 Deltaproteobacteria bacterium
CTGCTCAAACTCTTCATCGTCAATCGCGGCAAACCGCTTTCCCGCCGGCAGCTGATCGAGATGGTCTGGGGCTATGAGGGCGACATCCAGACCAGGACCGTGGATAATTTCATTGTCCGCTTCCGGAAATACTTTGAAGAGGACCCGAGGCACCCTGTTTTTTTCAAGACCTGCCGTTCGGTGGGATATGTCTTTGATCATTGAAATCGGCGGTCAATGATGGGGATGCCGCGGCTACGCCGCACACGTCGGGGGCAATCTCTTGTGGTTGCCCCTCTGCAGGCCCCCCTGGCATTTCGGTTACCCACATGGGGGGATATGGGTGCCCTGGAACAAGGGCACCCACAAGGGACGCCCCTCCCAATCAAAAATGGACAAACCAGCGCACATAGATGCGGTCCGGAAAACCGCCATAGGCATCCGTGCCGCTGCCGTAATAGACAAAGGCGCCGGCGCTCACCGTCATTTCATCGCCGGCGCTGTATTCCACCGCCGGGGCGACAAAAAAGGAATGATCATCAAGGTCTTCCACGGCCAGACAGGTGACGGTCCACAGAATCCGCGGCTGGAAGCTGACGCTGACCGCCATGTTGTCCCTCCCGGTCTCATCGTCATAGAGATATTCCGTCAGCAGGGTGAGGGAATTGGCAAAGCCGTATTCAGCGCCGGCAATGAAAGACGTGCTGCGGCTGTCCGTGTCGCGGTCATGAAAACTGCCCCCTTCGCTGCGCAGCTCGATGCCGGTGTCAAAAAGCTCCCCTTCCAGCTCCCAGCCGATGATGTCGAGATGCGCCTCATTGTCGTACAGGCCCACCAGGGCCACATCAGCCACATCGAGATAGCCCTTGATCCGCCCCTCTCCCTTGTCCCGGGAAACGGTCAGGTCCAGGTTGGCCAGCCGGCTCATGGCATATTCGTAGTGCAGAGCCTCGGTGCCGATGCGCTCCTCCGGCTCAATGGACTGGGAATCAATGGGGTTGAAGATGTCAATGGGGTTCCAGACCCGGCCCACGCCCAGGGGGATGCGCTGGCGGCCCAGGGTCCAGAAATGGGAGGCCCCGCGGCATTACAGATAGCCGCGGTAGATGGAGGTGTCATTGGTGAAATCAGCCGGCTGCTCCACATATAACGTATTATTATCAACCTGCAGTCTGGCGGCAAAGCCGGCATGCTCTTCATGCGCCACCATGATATCGGCCCGCAGCCGATTCAGGTCCAAAAAATGAGAACCGGTGTCATAACCCGCAATGTTGGTGTTCTCCAGGGCAAACTGCGGCGTCAGGGCCAGCAGCCCGGCCCCGGCAAGAAGGCTAACCAGGGAACCCATCCGCCGCGACCATGCCGTCCCGCAACAGCACCGAATGTTTGGCCTTAGCAATCACCGGGGGATCATGGGAGGAAAAGATAATGGTGATCCCCTCGTCCTCGTTCAAGGCCTGCATCATGTCCATCAGCCCTGCCGCGGTTTTTGAATCGAGATTGGCCGTCGGTTCATCCGCCAGGATCAGCTTGGGGCTCGAGGCCACGGCCCTGGCCACGGCGACCCGCTGCTGCTGGCCGCCGGAGAGCTGGTTCGGCAGCTTGTCGAGCAGCTTGTCAATGGCCAGCTTTTCCGCCACCTGCCGGGTGCGGTTGGCGCATTCCAGCCGGCTGCGGCCCTGGAGCTGCATGACGTACTCGATATTTTCCCTGGCAGTGAGCACGGGAATGAGGTTGTAGGCCTGGAAGACAAAACCGATATGGTCGCGCCGCAGCCGGGAGAGCTGTTTTTCCGGGACGCCGGTCACCTTTTCACCGTCCAGGACAACATCGCCGGCCGTGGGGGTATCAAGGCCGCCCATGATGTTGAGCAGGGTCGTCTTGCCGCTGCCGGACGGGCCGTGAATGACCACGAATTCTCCCCGGTTGAAGGAAAGCGTGACATCGACCAGAGCGGCAACCTGCACATCCCGGCCCGGCTGAAAGGTTTTGCTGATGTTTTTGACATCAAGAAAGGGGGAACGCATGATTATTAACCAATATCGTTAGGCAGATGCTGTTGCCAATAATTTTCTTTGATGTTGCGGATACAATAGATGGCGGTCAATAATGGCAACGCCTCCGCATCATCCCATGCCGTAGGGGCAATCCCTTGTGGTTGCCCCTTCCTGGGGTTGCCCGGTATTTGCCTCTGCCCGGAATTCACGATACCCACGCTGATACATTGGTGCCCATGGGCACATGGGCACCCACGAGGGGTGCCCCTACAAATTCCATGGCAATGATCCGGCCTACCCGTAATATTTACCTTCCTGCCATCATTGTCGGTCAATGATGGCAACGCCTCCGCATCATCCCATGCCGTAGGGGCAATCCCTTGTGGTTGCCCCTTCCGAGCCTTGCCCGGTATGCGCCATTGCCCGGAATTCGGGTTACCTGCTGATACATTGGTGCCCATGGGCACCCACGAGGGGTGCCCCTACAAATTCCGTGGCAATGATCCGGATCAGCCATAATATCTATCCGCCAACCATTTCAGGTGATTGGTCTGAATATATTCGGCAATTTCCACGTAGGATTGCTGATCGCGGATGATATGTTCGTAATAATTGCGTTGCCACAATTTTTCGGCAAACGGTTGCCAATTATTCTGTTTGACATTTCGTATGTAATCATTGCTGGTTATTGATTTAAAGGCACCCACCACATCGCCCACCGTAGGGGCAATCCCTTGTGGTTGCCCCGTCTGGGGTTGCCCGCCATTTCGGACACCCGCAAGTGGTGTCACGACGAATTCAACAATTCCATGAAAATGATTGGGCATGACGATGCATTCATGCAATCTGATATTCTGAAAATGGCAAACCATTTCACGCCATTGTTGTTCGACCATTCGTCCGGCATCATTCAACATCATTTCCCCTTTTTCGATTTTCCCGAACAGGTGCGCCTGGTTGTGTGTGCAGATGGTGATAAAATACCATCCCTCCCCTGAATAATCATACCCTTTTAACCGTATGGAACGGCGGTGATGGATATCGGGATTGTATTTCATCCGTTCCTCTGCATGGTTTCAAACAGATTACAATACATGATTAACCCTGAATGGTTGATGGTACCCCGCAGGGACGGTTCGCGAACCGCCCTTGCGCCCGCACTCGTCCACTCAGCCGCGGCATCCCCTCGCGCACCCCTTACACCTTATTGATCGCCTCGATGGGGTTCGATTTTTTCAGGAGCCGCAACGGAAAAAGCACGCTGACAAAGGTGGCCAGAATGACCGCCGCAAAGGCGGTAATGAAATACTGAATCCGGATGACGGCGTAAGTGATGGCGTCCATGCCGAATTCCTGCAGCCCTTGGCTGAACACGGTCAGATCAAGGCCATGGCGATAAAAATAGACCAGGGTCGCCCCGCCCAGCAGGGAGCCGGCAAGGAAGCCCGTGCCGCCCAGGATAAAGGATTCGGCAAAAATAATCTGCCGCACCCGGGCAAAGGAGGTGCCGATGGCCAGCATGATGCCGAACTCCCGCAACCGCTCCAGCACCGACACCACCATGACGCCGAAAATGCCCAGCCCGGCGACGCCGAAGATCAGCAGGCTCATGATCAGGTTAAAGCCCTTCATCATCACCCGGCCCTGCAGCAGGGCGGGATAGAGTTCATCCCAGCGCAGGACCTGCAGATCGGCAAAACGGTGCCGCAGCTCCTGCTGCAGCGGGGCGATGTCCTGCTCTGCATGGAGGATAACGCAGATCTGGCTCACCCCGACCGGGGTCATGAGCAGTTCCCTGGCCTTGCCCAGGTCGATGAAAACCGCCGATTCATCCAGGGCCATATTGTTGGTGCGCACGACGCCGGTAATCTCCAGGGCAACGGCCGCCACCTCCTGCTCGCTGTTCTGGGCCGAGACAATGAGTTTACGGCCGATTTTCACCTTCAGCTTTTCCGCCAGTTTGGCGCCGAGCAGCACTCCCTTTTTCCTGTCGCCGAAATCATAGGCCCCCGCGATCAGATACCGGTCCAGCCGGCCGTGCCCCTTTTCCGCGGCCAGGTCAACGCCGTACACCGTCACACTGCGCGAATAATGGGCCGTGGCAGCCAGGCCGTCCTGCCTGAGTCGCTGCACATGGCTCCGCACCCGGCGGTCATTGTCAAGCAGCCGGCCAATCTCGTCCGCCGGCATGATCAGCCGGCTTACGTCAGGGTCCTCACGGTAGCCGGCGGAAAAAAGCGAGATCTGGCCGCTGTCGCTGCGGATGGCGTTGCTGATCATCTGTTCGGTCATGCCGTCATAAATGCCTTCCATGAAGAGCAGCCCCCACAGGCTCATGGCAATCATCAGCACCACCAGCAGGGAGCGCGAGGCGCGCCGGGCCAGGGAGGCCCAGGCAATCCGCCAGACAGTCCTAAACATGGTGATCTCCCAAACCCTCTCGCAGCTCCCAGATGGCTAAGTAAAAAGTTTGATATACATCAAACATGATGCATCGCCTCGATGGGCCGGTAGCCATTGACCTTGATGATGGGGTACAGAGTGGCGCTCACGGCCAGCACGAACATGAGGCCCATGTCGCGGAGAATGACCAGGGGAGCAAAGGCTGTGGGCATGTCGGTCATCACCAGGCCGTACTGCTTAAACTGTTCCTCAAAGCCGGAGAAGACAATGGGATGGATCTGGAAATAATAGGCAAGGGCGCCGCCGATAAGACCGCCGAGCACGACGCTCACCAGGGCGAGCAGCACGCTTTCCATGACCAGCATGCGCCATACCTGGCCCGGCTCGGTGCCCACCGCCCGCAGGATGCCGATTTCCCGCAGCCGGGCATAAACGGCCAGCATGGTGTAGATCATGACGACAAAAAAGATGACGATGAAAATGATGGCCAGGGTGATGTAGCCGAAGATGGAATCGACCCGCATGGCCTGCACCAGGCCGGCCATGGTCTGCTGCCAGCTTGCCGCCTCGTATTCCTGACCGAGCCGCCGGCCGATCGCCGCGGCCAGCTCCGCCGCCTCCTCCGGCCGCGCCGGCAGCACGATGAAATGGGTGGCGTAATTTTCCGCGGCCATGGCCCGGTCAAGATAGGGCTTGGCCACAAAGGCGGCCCGGCTGTCGGCGTGCCAGTACTCGAGGTACACGGCGGTGGCGCCGCGACGGCGGCCCGAGCGGTTGATGGATATAGTGACGTCGTTTTGTATCTTTAGGAAGGGTATGACGCCCTGACAGGTTCTCCAGGCTCGGGCTGTCGCGGAAATCGCTGTGGGTGATCTGCACGTAACCGGGGTAAATCTCCACGCTGCTCCGGATCATGCGGTCATGGGAGCCATCCATGTAGGCCGTGGCGAACACCAGCAGCGCCGTGGTGCAGGCCAGCAGAATCACGGTGATGATGCTGCGCTTTTTGTAGGCGCGGATATTGCGGACGGCGATTTTGAAAAACATAGTTCCAACGTTCCAACGTTCCAGCGTTTAAGCGTTTCAACGGGCAAGCGTTCCAACGTTCAACGCTTCAACGCTGGAGCGTTTACACGTTTGCACGCTTCTTTATTCCGAAAAGCGCTGCAGGGCCCGCTTGCTGAAATACTCCTCGTCGATTGCCACGTCAAAGGCCGCTTCGGTGATCTCGATGATGGTCTGGTTGCCGTACTTTTCCTTGTCCTGGGGCAACATCACCCAGCGGGAGGGATAGAGGCGGTCGCCCAACCGCTTCACTTCCGTGTATTCCAGAATCCGCACCAGCGCCCCCTCTTCGTCAAAATAGCGGACGATTTTCGGCAGCAGCTCCTTTTTCGCCACCTCCATGACCAGCCGGCCCCACACCACGGCCGCCTCGGGCCGCGGCAGCAGTTCAATTTCATATTCCGTGTCGCTTTGCATGATGATTTTCGCCGTATAGTCGCGGCTGATGGAACTCTCCCGCACCAGGTCGTCGTTGGTGAAATCTGTGCCCATCCAGCTCTGCAGCATCATGGAGGCGGGAATCTTGATGATTTTTTCAATGCGCGGCACGTACTGCCACATGGCGTCGTCGATCTTCAAAAAGGTGATGCCGGCATCCTTGCCCGGATAGGTGATCCTGATGAAGCTTTTCTCGTTGCCCACCGCATAACTGTCCATCTTCATGGTGCGCGTGGCGCGGCTGGTCTTGATGATCATGGAGATCTTGAGCACGGCGGTTTTGCCGTTCAGGTTGTCCTCCACCCTGCGGATGATCTCCGCCGCCTCATCCGCCCGCGCCAGCCGGGGCAGGCAGGCAAAAAGAATGCCCAACAAAAACAGGGCACGGAACGCCACCCGACCAAGTCGTGGTGTGATCTGTGCCCTGTCTGTAGCCGCCGTTGTCTTCATACTGAATATAACAGCGGAAAAGGAAACGTTTGTCAACTGCGGGGATGACGCGCCATATGTAGGGGCGGGTTTGGAACCCGCCCCTACGGGGATCTTAATGTTTAAACGACCGCTGCCCTGTAAACTTCATGGCCACCTGGGGGCTCGCCTCGTTGCAGGCCTCGATGGTTTCAAAGTCGCGCATGGAGCCGCCCGCCTGCAGAATGGCGCCCACTCCCTGGCGGATGCCGACGTCCGCCCCGTCGCGGTAGGGGAAGAAGGCCAGAGGATATCGGCATATTTGATATAGGCCTTGTGCACGGCGATCTCGGCCACGCCCACCCGGTCCTGTTCGCCGGTGCCGATGCCCACGGTGCAGCCGTCCTTGACATAGATGACCGAGTTTGAGGTGACGCCATGCTCCACGGCCCAGCCGAACAGCATGTCATCGATCTCGGCCGGGGTGGGCTGGCGCTCGCAACGGTATTCCTTGCCCTTATAGGTGGTAACCGCGTCTTTGAGATGCTCGGGTTTGCGGATGGAGTTGACCGCGGACTGCTGGGCGATGATGCCGCCGTCGATCAGGCTCTTGAAATCAACGTAACGGTATTTTTCAAAGTCGGCCAAGCGGTCGATGCGCGCCATTTTGATGACCCGCAGGTTCTTGCGGGCCTTCAAAATATCCAGGGTGCCCTCCTCAAAATCCGGGGCGCAGACCACCTCCAGATAATTGCCGCTCAAGAGCTCCGCGGTAGCCCGGTCAACGGGCCGGCTCATGATCACGGCCCCGCCGAAGGCGGCGATGCGGTCGGCCCGGTTGGCCCGGTTATAGGCGTCGGCCAGGGTCTTGCCGTAGGCCGCGCCGCAGGGGTTGTTATGCTTGAGGATGACGGCGGCCGGCCGGTCCATCAGATATTTGAGGATATTTAAGCCGTTGTCGATGTCGGTGAGATTGATCTTGCCCGGATGTTTGCCCACCTGCAGCATGTCTTCCACGCTGATGCCGCTCACCAGGCCGTGGCCCGGTTCGATGAACTTGCAGTCGCCCAGCGTCAGGTTGCCGTTGACCAACTCGTAGAGGGCGGCCTCCTGGTCCGGGTTCTCGCCGTAGCGCACCCCGCGCTCATCAATGGTGCCGTCCTCCATGGGGATTTTCCAGGTCCTCTTGCGATAAACCAGGGTCTGATCGCCAAAGGAAATCTTCATCTCCATGGGGAAATGATCGCCTAAAATCGTGGTGTACATCTTCTTCAAATCCTGTGCAGCCATAGTTCTCCTCTCTCTGGAATCATCGGGAAGGGGCGGACAGCTCCCAGCCCGCTTCCTTTCTCTGGAACGTTGCATCCCAGTCCTTGCGGACCGGGTCATATCCTCTGCCGCAGATATCGGCACACACCTCCTGGACGGAACGATGATCACCGATGGCAAACTGTTCGCCGCTCAACTCGGGACGGGCATAGCCCCCCGGCGCGGTGCAGGAGCCGGCCGAATACCTGGTGGGCCCCAGCCCGATCATGCCGTGCCGGAAACGCGCCTCCTCCCGGGTGGAGAGCAGCAGCCCTACATCAGGATCAAAAATGCGCAGGCTGAAAATCAGCTGGCTCAGCATGCGCTCGTTGACCCGGACCAGCGGCTGAAACCCGCCTTCCGCCGGTCTGAGCCGGGGAAAGGAGACGGTGAGCGCGGTGCGCCAGTAATGTTTGCGCAGCCAGGCCAGATGCAGGCCCAGGGCCAGCCCCTCCAGCCGCCAGTCGGCCAGGCCCAGCAGGGCGCCGATGCCGATTTCGCGCATGCCGGCGGCCGCGGCCCGGGCCGGGGTGGCCAGCCGGTAATCGAAATCGCATTTTTTGCCGGCATGATGCACCTGCTGATAGACCGTGCGGTCATAGGTCTCCTGATAGACGGCCACGCTGGTGATGCCGGCGGCAAAAAGCCGGGCGTATTCCTCCTCTTCCAGGGGCTGCACCTCGATGGAGATGGCGGCGAATCGGTCCCGCAGCCGCAGAGCCAGTCCCGCCAGGTAATCAACGCCCAGCCGGGCCGGCGCTTCGCCGGCCACGAGCAGGATATGGTTGAAACCCCGGCCCTGCAGAATCGCGGCCTCCTGCTCCGCCTCGGCCATGGTCAGCACCCGGCGCTCTATCGTGTTGTGGGCGGCAAAGCCGCAGTAGGCGCAGCGGTTGACGCAGAAGTTGGACAGATAGATGGGGGCATAGATCTGGATGGTGCGGCCGAAGCGCCGGTTGGTGATGCGGGCGGAACGGGAGGCAAGCGCGGGCAGATGGTCGTCGGCCGCCGGCGAAAGCAGGGCCGCCAGGCCGGCGATATCGATCCTGTCGTCATGCAGGGCGCGCTGGACGTCTGCCGCTGTAGAGGCATCGATGAGCTGCTGCAGCCGGCTGAAATCAGGGATGTTGAATGTTTCTTGGATCATTTTCGCTCAAAAATAAATCGTAAAAAGACTATTTTCACCGCAGAGATCACAGAGAAAATATTTTTATTTACAAATTCAACTTTCGGAGTTGGTTTTAATATATTGGAATAACAAATTATATGACAATATTACCAGTCGTCATTCCGGCACTCTGTTTAGTCCCCGCTTGACGGGGGTGTTTTTAGCCGGAATCCAGTATCCGGCCGCTTTCTGGATGCCGGATCAGGTCCGGCATGACGGATTACATGCTGCTTATTTCATACAACCCATTGTAACTTCGTATAATTCAATAACTCCGAAGTCGAGTTACAAACAGTTGTCTCTGTGGGCTCTGTGCTCTCCGTGGTTAATTTTTCAGTCAACGCAGGAAATCAAGCCCGCCGGCGGGGGACGAGGCATCCGCCTCCAGCCGTTTTTCGCCCAGGCCCGACTCATACGCCTCGCGGCCCGCCTCCACCGCCATGGCAAAGGCGCGCGCCATGCGCACCGGATCACCGGCCACGGCAATGGCCGTATTGACCAGCACGGCGTCCGCCCCCATCTCCATGGCCTGGGCCGCGTGGGACGGCGCACCGAGGCCCGCGTCAACCACCACCGGCACCCTGGCCTGTGCAATGATGATACTGATCTGGAAGGCGGTCAGAATGCCCTGATTGGTGCCGATGGGGGAGCCCAGCGGCATGACCGCGGCCACGCCAACATCCTGCAGACGCAGGGCCAGCACCGGATCGGCGTTGATATAGGGCAGGACGATGAACCCATCCCTGACCAGGATCTCGGCGGCCTTCAGGGTTTCCACCGGGTCGGGCAGCAGGGTACGCGGATCAGGCGTCACCTCAAGCTTCAGCCAGTCCCCGCCGCCGGCGGCCCTGGCCAGCCTGGCCAGGCGCACTGCCTCATCCGCGTCCCGCGCCCCGGAGGTGTTGGGCAGAAAAAGAAATTTCCGCCGGTCCAGGACGCTCATAATGTCATCCTGCGGGTTGGCCAGATCGACCCGGCGCAGCGCCACGGTGACCATCTCGCATCCCGAGGCATCAAGCGCCTCCTTCATCACCTGGGGCGATGAAAATTTTCCCGTACCGCCAAACAGACGGGACCTGAATACCCTGCCGGCAATGGTCAACATCATCAACCGCCTCCCACAAAACGGATCAATTCCAGCCTGGCGCCTTCGGAAAGCTCATGCGTCTCATAGGCATCCCTTCTGATGATAACACCGTTGCATTCCACAAAAACCGTGTCAGGCGTGACGCCCAGATCTTTGAGAAAGGCGGCGATGGTGGTGCCCGGCCGGATCTCTTTTTTTTCGTCGTTACAGATGATTATCATAATCAGCCATCACATTATTGCGGATTTCGGATTGCGGATTGAACACCGGAAAAACCCGTCAGCCGTGATCCATGAGCCATCAGCCATCCACCCCCAGCAGCAGGCGCAGCACCTGGTTGGCCTGATGGTGGGCGGCAATGCCGACCCTTGGCGCCATGAGTCCCTGGTTGGGGCCGACCTCCGATTCCTCGTCGCCCACCAGATAGACCCGCGGATAAAGGCGGCGGGTGACAATGCGGTTATTATCCCCGAATCCGGCCATGCCCGAGGCCCCGACATAGGCCACGCCCTTGAGGCCGGTCAGGGCCGCCCGCAGGGCCGCGGGCTTCATGACCGGATCATCAAAACATTCGACCAGCACATCAACACCCTTAAACAGCAGGGGGATGCGTTCTTCGGTCAGACGTTCGTGGATTGTTTCCAGGCAGACGTGGGGATTGATCCGGAGAAGGGTGTCACGCAGCGCCACGGTCTTTGGCAAGCCTATCTGGTCGGCAAAATAATACTGGCGGTTCAAGTTGCTCAGTTCCACTGCATCATAATCGGCGAGAAGCAACTTGCCAATACCTATTCTGACCAGGGCGACGGCAACCGACGAACCAAGCCCGCCCAGACCCATGATGCCCACCACGGCCCTGCCGATGCGCTCCTGCACCTCCCGGCCGTGCCGCCTGGCCAGCACCTCTTCCATTTCCTGCCGGCCCGGATGTCGGCTCATGACTCGTGGCTCATGGCTTGTAGCTCATGGCTCATGGCTGATGGTTGATGGCCCATAGCGTGTAACTTCTGTCTCCTGGCTCCTGACTCCTGACTTCCGGCGCCTGACTTCTCACTCGCCGCAGTCTCCCGCCTTTCCCTTTTGCCTATTGCCTATTGCCTTCTGCCTTCTCACTCCTCCTCCTTATACCCCACCCCGCTATTCCAGGGTAGCAATTTTTCCATGGCAAAAGGCCATGATAGGTGTTTTTACAGGGATTGCTCCTTTCATTTACTTGAACTTCATTGAGTTACATGATAAGTAGCATGGCGAAGTGGAGATAAGATAAGGTAGCATTCCTATCCAGCTGCCGCCTCTTCCCTGCAAAGGCTTAGCGGTTGTAAAAAAATAACTGTAACATGGCAATACAGTGAATGACATAAGGGGTTGTCATGAAATGATCAGGGGTGTAATGGTTATTTCGCAACCATCCCTAAGGAGAACGATGTGACAAAAGGAAGTACAAAAAATAAACAATGGTTATCGGGCAATGAGGCAATTGCCCGCGGGGCATGGGAAGCCGGCGTGACGGTCGCTTCCGGCTATCCGGGGACCCCGTCCACGGAAATACTGGAAAATCTCTGCACCTATAAGGATGTCTATACCGAATGGGCGCCCAACGAGAAGGTCGCCCTCGAGGTGGGGCTCGGCGCCTCGTTTGCCGGCGCCCGGGTGCTGGTCACCATGAAGCACGTGGGACTCAACGTGGCGGCTGATCCTCTCTTTACCGCCGCCTATACCGGGGTGCGGGGCGGCATCGTCATCATCACCGCCGATGATCCGGAAATGCACAGTTCGCAGAACGAACAGGACAACCGCAATTACGCCTATGCCGCCAAACTGCCCATGCTGGAGCCGTCGGACCCGGCCGAGGCCCTGGAACTGCTGAAAAAGGCCTTTGAGATCAGCGAAGAATTCGACACCCCGGTGCTGTTCCGCACCACCACCAGGGTTGCCCATGTCAAAGGTCTGGTGGCCAGGGGCAAGCGGAAAGGCGGCCCGGTGCCGGTGCAGATTGAAAAGATGCCGGCCAAATTTGTCATGCTGCCCGGCAACGCCAGGGTGCGGCGGCGGGCCATTGCCGAACGTATGACGCGGCTTGCCGCCTATGTCGAATCCTTTGCCGGCAACCGCCGCGAACCGGGCACTACGAAACAGGGCTTTATCACCGGCGGCGTCTCCTATCTCTATGTGAAGGAGGCCTTCCCGGAGGCCGCGGTGCTGAAAATCGCCACCACCTGGCCCCTGCCCCTGCAGATGATCCGCGATTTCGCCGGACAGGTTGAAGAACTGATTGTCGTGGAAGAGCTCGATCCCTTTCTGGAGACCCATATCAAGGCGAGCGGCATTGCCTGCATCGGCAAGGCCAGGATTCCGGCCATGGGCGAGTTGAACCCCTTTATCCTCAAAAAGGCTCTGGGCCGGGAGACCGGCGAAGTGTTTGCACCGGTGGACATTCCGCCCCGGCCGCCCAATATGTGCCCGGGCTGCCCCCATCGCGGCCTGTTTTACAGTCTGGGGAAACAGGATGTCTTCATCTCCGGAGATATCGGCTGCTACACTTTAGGCTTTCTGCCGCCGTTGTCCGCCATGGACTCCTGCGTCTGCATGGGGGCCAGTATCGGCGTGGCCCACGGCATGGACAAGGCCCTGGGGGAAAAGGGCCGGGGCAAAACGGTGGCGGTGATCGGCGATTCCACCTTCATGCACTCCGGCATCACCGGCCTGGTCAACATGGTCTACAACAGCAGCGCCTCCACGGTTATCATCCTTGATAACCGCATCACCGCCATGACCGGCCACCAGCCGAATCCGGCCTCCGGCAGCACCATCATGGACGAGCCGGCCAAGGCCGTGAATCTCGAAAACCTGTGCCGGGCCATCGGTGTCAACCATGTGCGCCTCGTCAACCCGCATGATATCAAGGAATGCCGCAGGGTGTTAAAGGAAGAGATCGAGCGGCCGGAACCGTCCGTCATCATCGCCCAATCGCCCTGCGTGCTGCTGCCCGAGGAACGAAAACGGCGCAAATTCCCCCTGGCCTCCATCCAGGAAAAATGCACCGGCTGCGGCACCTGCATCCGCCTGGGCTGCCCGGCCATCAACTGGGTGCCGCTGACCGCCGAGGAGGCGAAGCAACTGGGGAAAAAGGAAAAGCAGAAAGGCTTTGCCCGCATCAGCATCGAGATGTGCAACGGCTGCGGCCAGTGCCTGGCCGTCTGTAAATTCAAGGCCATCAAAAAAGCGGAGGATATCGGATGAAACCACGCGGCAACATACTCTTCTGCGGGGTGGGCGGTCAGGGCATCCTGCTGGCCAGTGAGATCACCGCCGCCGCCCTGCTGGCCACCGGTCTGGACGCCAAGAAAAGCGAAGTGCACGGCATGGCCCAGCGCGGCGGTTCGGTGGTCGCCCATCTGCGCTATGGGGAAAAGGTCTACTCCCCGCTCATCGATCCGGGCCAGGCCGATTTTGCCGTGGCCTTTGAGACCATGGAAGCGGTGCGCTATCTGCCCTTTCTGCACCGGCAGAGCAAGGTGATCGTCAATACGCACCGGATCGCCCCGCCGGCCGTGGCCACCGGCAAAATGGTTTATCCGGCCGATCTGCTGGCAGAGCTGACCGGCCGGGGCATCACGGTCTATCCCCTGGACGGGTTCAGCATTGCCAGGGCCGCCGGCGATATCAGGACGGCAAATATTGTCCTGGTCGGGGCCTTGTCAACCTTTCTGCCGGTTGGCGAGGATGTTTTTCTTGACGTCCTGCAGAAGAAAATCCCGCGCAAGCTTGAGGAAAACATCGCCGCCTTCAAGGAAGGCCGCAGGATAACGGCGTAGAAGGCGTAATTTGGAGAGAAAACAATGATTTATAACGAAGAATATGAAACATTGCCGCGCGAGGCCCTGGAGGCCCTGCAGCTGAAAAGACTGCAGTCCCAGATAGAACGGATCTATGCCAGGGTGCCATACTACCGGGCCAAGATGGATGAAGCGGGAGTGGCGCCCGGCGACATCCGGACCCTGGCCGACATCAGCAGGCTGCCTTTTACCACCAAAGAGGACCTGCGACGGAATTACCCGTTCGGTCTTTTTACCGTGCCCCTGGAAAGGGTGGTGCGCATCCACGCCTCCTCCGGCACCACCGGCCAGCCCACGGTTGTCGGCTATACCAAACGCGATATCGGCATCTGGGCCGAGCTGATGACCCGCTGCCTGTCCGCCGCCGGGGCGACCCAGAAGGACATCATCCATAACGCCTATGGCTACGGCCTTTTTACCGGCGGCCTGGGGGCCCATTACGGGGCGGAAAATCTCGGGGCCACCGTCATCCCCGTCTCCGGCGGCAACACCAAGCGCCAGATCATGCTCATGCGCGATTTCCGCTCCACCGTTCTGCTCTGCACCCCTTCCTATGCCTTGAACCTGGCCGAAGCCATGCTTGACATGGGCATTGACCCCAAGGAGATGGCGCTGAAGGTGGGGGTCTTCGGGGCCGAACCGTGGAGCGAGAACATGCGGCAGGAGATCGAAAAACAGCTGGGCTTGAAAGCCATTGACATTTATGGCCTGAGTGAGATAATCGGACCGGGCGTGGCCGTTGAATGCGTCGAGGAACAGCATGGCCTGCACGTCATGGAAGACCATTTCCTGCCGGAAATCGTCCATCCCGAGACATTTGCCCCGCTGCCCCTGGGCGAGAAGGGAGAACTGGTGTTCACCACGCTGACCAAGGAGGCCTTTCCGGTCATCCGCTACCGCACCAAGGATTTTTCCCGGCTGATCACCAGCCCCTGCACCTGCGGCCGGACATTTTACCGGATGGAGAAGGTAACCGGCCGCTCCGATGACATGCTCATCATCCGCGGGGTCAACGTCTTCCCCTCCCAGATCGAACATGTGCTGATCAGCGTCGAGGGGGTGGAGCCCCACTACCAGATCATTGTCGAACGGGAGGGCTCCCTGGACACCATGGAGGTGCAGGTCGAGGTGAGCGACAGCATCTTTTCCGATGAGGTGAAAAAACTGGAAGGCCTGGCCAAAACGATCCAGAAAGAGATCAAGGACCTGCTCGGCGTGAGCTGCAAGATCAAACTTGTGGAGCCCAAATCGATCCAGCGCAGCGAGGGCAAGGCGAAAAGGGTAATCGACAAGCGTAAAATCTGATTATCTCGCAAAAAATTACCACAGAGAGCACAGAGCGCACAGAGATAACTAATGTAATAAATTATTTCTCTGTGTTCTCCGTGTGCTCTGTGGTGAAATAAGACTTTTTTACAAAGCCATCAAAATCTGACCGACGGAAAAAGCGAGGAAGCTATGAAAGTCGAACAAATTGCTATTTTTTTGGAAAACAGATCGGGACGTCTGGCGGAAATTACCGGCATTCTGGCGGAAAAGGGCATTAATATCCGGGCCATGTCGCTGGCCGACACCTCGGATTTCGGTATTCTGCGGCTTATTGTCAATGATACGGAAAACGCCCGCCGGGTATTGAAGGAAAAGGGATTCACCGTCGGCACCACCGAGGTGGTGGTGGTCGAGGTGAAGGACAAGCCGGGCGGACTGGCCAACGTGCTGCAGATCATTAAAAAAGCCGATCTGAATATCGAATATATGTATGCCTTTACACAAAAGAGCGGCGAGACCGGGCTGATCATCTTCCGCTTTGAGAAAATCGATACCGCCGTTGATATCCTGGTCAAGGCCGGTATCCGTTTGCTGTCCGGGGAAGAGGTTTATGCTATTTAAGGATAGCCTGAAAATTCAACTGAAAAGGAGACCAGCATGAAACGATTTTTTCTTTCAACCGTTACCCTTCTTGCCCTGTGGGCCATGGTCCTTGTCGGCCTGCCGGCCGCTGCCCAGGCGAAAACGATCAAAGTGGGAGCGATTCTGGCTGAAACCGGCGGCGCTTCATTTCTCGGCGGCCCCGAAGCCAGAACCATTCGCATGCTGGTGGAAAAAATCAATGCCGCGGGCGGGGTGAACGGCGACACCATTGAGCTGATCATCAAAGACTCGGCCAGTACCCCGGAAAAGGCCATCTCATTTGCCAAACAGCTCATCGAGGAAGAGAAGGTGCTGGCCATCGTCGGACCCTCCACCAGCGGCGAAACCATGAGCATCAAGCAGATCTGCGAGGACGGCAAAACCATTCTGCTCTCCTGCGCCGCAGCCGAGGTCATCGTCAATCCGGTGGGCCGCTATGTCTTCAAAACCCCCCAGAAGGACAGCGACGCCGTTAAAAAAATCTACATGGCCATGCAGAAGATGGGGGTTGCCAAGATAGCCGTGCTGTCGGACAACACCGGTTTCGGCAAGGCGGGCAAGGAACAGCTGGAAGCCATTGCCCCTGAATTCGCCATTCAGATCGTGGCAAACGAGGTATACGACAAGGGCGCCACCGACCTGAGCGCCGTGGTGACCAAAATCAGGGCAGACAAGAATGTGCAGGCGGTGGTCAACTGGTCCATCGTGCCGGCCCAGGCCATTGTCGCCAAAAATATCCGCCAGGCCGGCTGGGACGTGCCGATCTTCCAGAGCCATGGTTTCGGCAACATCAAGTATGTTGAAGCGGCAGGTATAGCCGCCGAAGGGATTATTTTCCCCGCCGGCCGGCTCCTCGTGGCGGACACCCTGTCCGCCGACCATCCGCAGAAAAGCGTCCTGGTCCAGTACCGGGATGAATACGAGGCCAAATTCCAGGAACCGGCCAGCACCTTCGGCGGCCACGGCTATGATGCGATCATGATCCTCGTCAATGCCATGAAGGCTGCGGGCAGCAATGACAGCGAAAAAGTCAGGGACGCCATTGAAAATATGAAAGGCTTTGTCGGCACCGGCGGCGTCTTCAACTTCAGCGCCACGGACCATAACGGCCTGGATATCGATTCATTTGCCATGCTGACCGTCAAAGACGGCAAATTCGTGCTGTACAATAAATGAAGAATTTATAAAAAACTGAAAATGAACCGCCGAGCGCACAGACCACGCCGAGAACTAACTGTAATTGAAATTTTTTCTCTGTGATCTCTGTGTGCTCTGCGGTGCCGATAGACTTTTTGCGAGTCCGTCATACCATAGATGATATATTGCAGGGGAGCGCCGGTTGATCCGGCGCTCCCCTTTCTCTGCCTGCCGGCCCGCAAATGCCGCAGCTTTCCCTTACCTTGATCATGGACCGATGACGTCACAACTTTTTCTGCAATACCTCTTTGCCGGCATAACCTACGGCATCATTTACGCCATTGTGGCCATCGGTTTTAATATCATCTACAATACCACCGGCATCATTAATTTTGCCCAGGGCGAATTCGTCATGCTCGGCGGCATGATCGCCATTTCGCTGCATGCCATACTGCCCCTGCCCCTGGCCATTGGTCTGGCCGTCATCAGCACCATGCTGATCGGCGCCCTGATTGAAATCCTCTTCATCCGCTGGCTGCGGAGTCCTTCCGTGCTCCGCATGATCATCATCACCATCGGGCTTTCCATTCTCATCCGGGAAGCGGCCCTGCATATCTGGGGAGAAAACGTTCGCTCGCTGCCCTATTTCAACGGCAACGAAATCTCTTCCATTCAGCTGCTGGGCGCCAATATCTCGCCCCAGGTGCTCTGGGTGATCGGCATCTGCTCCATCATGGTCATGCTGCTCAGCCTTTTTTTCAAATTCACCTCCCTGGGCCAGGAAATGCGCGCCTGCGCGGCCAACCGGCTGGCCGCTACGCTCTGCGGCATCAGCACAAAAAACATGGTGACATTCTCCTTCATGCTCAGTGCCGGCATCGGCGCCCTGGCCGGCTGCGTCGTCTCCCCCATCACCTACACCCAGTATGACAGCGGCACCGCCCTGGCCATCAAGGGCTTCACCGTGGCGGTCCTGGGAGGCCTGGGCAACAGCCTGGCGGCCGTGCTGGCCGGCATTCTCCTCGGCGTCATCGAATCCTTCAGCATTTCCGTGGTCCCCCTTGCCTTTCAGGATGCCATTTCCATCGGCATTCTGCTCATTATCCTCTTTGTCCGGCCCCACGGCTTATTCGGCAGCAGGGAAGCGGCAGGATTAAAGGAATTCTGATGAAGGCCCGTAAATTTTTCCCCATCCTGTTGCTGCTGCTGGTGCTGATCGTTGTGCAGCAGCTGACCCGGCTGACCGGCACCGCCTATTATCTGACCCAGATGACCATGACCGCCTATTACGCCCTGCTCGTTATCGGTCTCTGCCTGGTCATGGGCTATGCCGGCCAGATCTCCCTGGGCCATGCCGGTTTTTTCGCCATCGGCGGCTACACATCGGCCGTGCTCACCACCTTTGATCTCACCCCGCTGCTGGACAAGGGCAACAGTGCCATCGGCTTTCTGACAACCAATGGCCTGCTTGCCGAGCGCCAGAGCCTGTACGGGGAATCACTGCTTTCCGTCAACCCGTGGCTGGCCTGTGTTGCCGCCCTGCTGCTTACCATCATCATCGCCTTTTGCATCGGCATTCCGGTCCTGAAATTAAAGGGCCATTACCTGGCCATGGCCACCCTCGGCTTCGGCATCATTATTTACCGTGTCGCCCTGGCCACGGAAATCTTCGGCGGCGCGGACGGCATTTCCGCGGTGCCCGGTTTCCCCCTGCTGCCGGGCATTGTCGTCAGCGGCGATTTCAGCAACCGGGTGCAGAACTATTACATTGCCTGTTGTCTGCTGCTCCTCGGTTTTCTCCTGCTGCAGAATCTGATTGACTCCCGCGTCGGCCGGGCTCTGCGAGCCATCCATGGCTCGGAGGAGGCGGCCAACGCCATGGGCGTGAATACCGCGCGCTACAAGCTCTATACCTTTGTGGTCAGCGCCGTTTTTGCCGCCCTGGCCGGCATTTTTCTGACGCATTACAATGGCGGCATCGGCCCCTCCGAGGCGGGCATCATGAAATCGGTCCGCTATGTTGCCATTGTCGCCATCGGCGGCATGGCGAACCTGTGGGGCGCCTTGACCATGGCCGCGGTGCTTAATTTTCTCTCCCTGCGCGGCATGTTCGGCTCTTACGATGATGCCGTTTTCGGGGTCATCCTCATCATCATCATGCTTTTCGCCCCCCAGGGGCTGCTGCGGCGGCAGGTCTGGCAATTTTTCAAGAAATCGGGCTCCGACAACTGACAGGGGTGCGCCATGTCTCTTTTGGATATCAAGGATGTCAAAAAACAGTTCGGTGGCCTGCAGGCAGTCAGCGAGGTGAGCTTTGCCGTGGAAAAAGGCATGATCAAGGCGGTGATCGGCCCCAACGGCGCCGGCAAAACCACCCTGTTTAATCTTATTTCCGGCAACCTGCCGCTCACTTCCGGGGCAATTTTTTTCGAAGACAAACCCATCCACGGACTGCAACCCTACCAGATCGCCCAACGCGGCATATCGCGCACCTTTCAGAACATCAAGCTGTTCCCCGGCATGACTGCCGTGGAAAATGTCATGATCGGCCGCCACACCCGCAGCAGAGCGGGATTTCTGGCCGGCATGTTCCATCTGCCTGCGGCCAGGCGGGAGGAGCGGGAGATCAGAGAAAAATCCCTGGCGCTGCTTGAGCTGCTGGAAATCAGTCAATTTGCCGATGTGGAGGCGACAAGCCTGGCCTTTGGCCAGCAGCGGGCCGTCGAATTTGCCCGGGCCCTTGCTTCGGAGCCGACCATCCTGCTGCTGGACGAACCGGCCGCCGGTTTGAACATCTATGAAACTGCGGAAATCGCCCGGCTGATCACGAAAATCAGAGATCAGGGCATCACCGTTCTGCTCGTTGAGCATGACATGTCCCTGGTCATGGATATTTCCGATGAGATTGTCGTGTTAAGCTTCGGCCAGAAAATCGCCGAGGATGTCCCCGGCGCCATCCAACAGAATCAGGAAGTCATTCAAATCTATCTGGGGACGGCGGATGCTTAAAATCAAAAATCTCGAAGCCGGCTACGGGAAATTGCGGGTCCTGAAACGCATCTCCATGCATGTGAACAGCGGTGAAATCGTCACCATCATCGGGGCAAACGGTGCCGGTAAAACCACCCTGCTCTATACCATCGCCGGGATCATCCGGGCCGGGGCCGGGGAAATTTCCCTGCTGGGCAAAGCGATCAACCAGATCAGCGCTGAAAAAATTGTGGCGGCCGGCTGCTCTCTCGTCCCCGAAGGCCGCCAGGTTTTCGCCACCATGTCCGTTCGTGAAAATCTCGTCCTGGGCGGCTATGTGCGCTACAAGAAAAACAAAATTAATATCGGCCAGGAACTGCAGTATATTTACGATATCTTTCCTGTGCTGCAGGAACGGGAAAACCAGCTGGCCGGCACCCTTTCCGGCGGCGAACAGCAGATGCTGGCCATGGGTCGCGCCCTGATGGCCGGTCCAAAACTCCTGATGCTCGATGAACCGTCAACAGGGCTGGCGCCGCTGATTGTGAAGAATATTTTCCAGATCATCCAGCGCATCCGGGCCGCGGGCAACACCGTGCTGCTCATCGAGCAGAACGCCAAGGCGGCCCTTGCCATCGCCGACCGCGGCTATGTGCTGGAAACAGGCAAATTTATTCTGCAGGGCCCGGCCGAGGACCTGCTTGTCAACAAGGATGTGCAGCGCGCCTATCTGGGCCGGGAAGTCGAGGCATAGGACCCTGCGTTCAGGTTCCGGACCCGTTGTCTACCTGTAGGCTACCTATTTAAGGTTCCCTTTATTTTGCAATGGAGGCTTAACATGTACTGGGATCAAGCAACAGAATGCATGCCCCGGGCGGACTTGGAACAACTGCAGCTGGAGAGGCTCCAGTCCACCCTGTATCGAGTGGCCACCCATGTCCCATTTTATCGTAAAAAATTCAAGGAATTAAAGATCAACCCTGACGGCTTTCGTTCTTTGGAAGAGCTGCGCACCCTGCCGTTTACCACCAAGGATGATCTGCGCCGCAATTACCCCTACGGGCTCTTTGCCGTCCCCCTGCGCGACGTGGTGCGGCTGCACGCCTCGTCCGGCACCACCGGTTTGGCCACCGTTGTCGGCTACACCAGAAATGATATTAAAAACTGGTCGGATATGGTGGCGAGAATTCTGACGGCCACGGGCGTGGATGCCGATGATGTGGTGCAGATCGCCTTCGGCTACGGCTTGTTTACCGGCGGTTTCGGACTGCATTACGGCGCCGAGCGGGTGGGGGCCTCCGTCATCCCGATTTCAAGCGGCAACACCAGGCGCCAGATTCAGATCCTGCAGGACTTCAAAACAACGGCCCTGGTCTGCACGCCGAGCTACGCCCTGCTGCTTGCCGACACGATGCTCGAGATGGACATCAACATCAACGCCCTGCATCTGAAATACGGCCTCTTCGGCGGCGAACCATGGTCGGAGGAGATGCGGTCGGAAATCAAAAGCAAACTCGGCATCATCGCCACCGACAACTATGGCTTAAGCGAGGTGATGGGCCCGGGAGTTGCCGGCGAATGCAGCCTGTGCAACGGTCTGCACATCAATGAAGATCATTTTATCGTTGAGGTCATCAACCCGAATACCCTGGAACCGGTAGCGCCCGGGGAGCTGGGTGAACTTGTTTTCACCACCATCACCAAGGAAGCATTTCCCGTTATCCGGTACCGGACCCGTGACCTTGCCCGGCTCATCCTGGACCCGTGTCCCTGCGGCCGGACATTCCGCCGCATGACCCGCGTCATCGGCCGCACCGATGATATGCTGATCATCAAAGGGGTGAATGTCTATCCCCTGCAGATTGAATCAATCCTGTTTGATATCGAAGGAACGGAACCCCATTATCAGATCATCGTCGAACGTGAAGGCCGCCTGGATAAGGTAACGGTGCTGGTTGAAGTTGTTGAATCGATCTTTTTTGACCAGATGAAAAAACAGCGGCAGCTCGTGGAGCTCATCAAGAAAAGGCTGGCAACCGAACTCGGCATCGGCGTCGAGGTGAAGCTCGTTGAGGAAAAATCCCTGGAGCGTTTTGAAGGCAAGGCAAAACGGGTGATCGATAAACGGACGTTATAAAATAAAAAAACCCACCGGTTCCGGTGGGTTTTTTTTAAAATAAGTATGTCAGAATGGGATCAGATCTTTTTGACGTTGGCAGCAGCCGGGCCTTTCTGGCCATCTACAATATCAAATTCAACCCGCTGTCCTTCGTTTAATGTCTTGAAACCTTCCTCTTTGATTGCGGAAAAATGCACGAATACATCATCTCCATCTTCACGCTCAATAAACCCGAATCCTTTTGATTCATTAAACCATTTCACTTTACCTTGCACCATTACTGCTCCTTCATTCCTATGAGGAATCATTTAAAAAAAATTAACGTATACAGATTTCTCATAGTCACTCGGTTTGACCATCCTTTTTTAGTGAGGATACGATCTGGAACTCTGACTAAAAAGAACTGTACCACTAACCTTATTATCAAATAACAAAAGAATGGAAGCAAGGCAAATAATTTCTTGTGGTAGCCCGCAAAAAAAAGAAAAAAATCTTGGCAGCCGGCAAAAAAGGAAAATTCCGGCACATTCCGGCCGGTTGAGAAGAGGCTTTCCCTGGGTATAAAACAGAAATGCCCGAGCAGATAATCTGTTCGGGCATTTCCTTGATACATAGCAACTATTGATGCTGTTTTTATGCTTCAGCCTCTTTTGCCGGCTGATAATTCACCAGTTCAAGTATGGCCATGGGCGCCGCATCACCGTTGCGGTTGCCGGTCTGAATAATGCGGGTATAGCCGCCATTGCGGTCCTGATATTCCTCTCTGAGTTTCTCAAAGAGTTTAGCGACAACTTTTGTATCACGGATAACGGCTAAAGCCTGCCGTCTGGCATGGAGATCGCCACGCTTGGCCAGGGTGATCATTTTGTCGGCAACCTTCCGAATTTCTTTGGCTTTCGGTGTGGTTGTCACAATTCGTTCGTGCTCAAGCAGAGAAGTAACCATGTTACGCACCATGGCCTTTCTATGGGGTGTGGTTCTGCCAAGTCTTCTTCCTGTATTCCTGTGCTTCATTGCATTACCTCTTTATTCATCCTGATCTTCAACGGATGAAGACGATGCAGGCGGTTCCCATTTGTCAATCTTCATGCCAAGTGAAAGTTCCATTTGCTGCAGAAGCTGTTTGATTTCATTCAGGGACTTACGCCCGAAATTTTTCGTTTTCAGCATTTCCTCCTCGGTTTTCTGGACAAGCTCACCGATATAGGTTATCTGCGCATTACGAAGGCAATTTGCAGATCTGACGGAAAGTTCCAAATCTTCAACACTTTTTGAGAGATTCGGGTTGATCGCTTTGGTCTCTTTCACATCAAATTTTATTTCTTCAGCGTGTTCAATCTGATCTTCATTAAAGTTAATAAAGACCGTCATCTGCTCCTTGAGAATTTTGGCTGCAAATGCCAGGGCATCCTCAGGTTTCACACTGCCGTCGGTATGAATTTCCATGGTCAGCTTGTCATAATCGGTGCGTTGGCCGACGCGGGCCTGGCTGATCAGGGTGGTGACCTTACGGATCGGCGTAAAAATAGCATCAATGGGAATAACGCCGACACTCTGCTCTTCCGTCTTGTTTTTTTCAGCCGGCGAATAGCCCTTACCCCATTTGACCTCAAGTTCCGCGATAAAATTTCCGTCACCGGTAATGGTGCAGATATGCTTATCGGGGTTCATCACCTCGACCGCATTGCCGCCCATGATATCAGCGGCGGTTACCGTGCCTTTATCGCGCTTTTCAATCTTAACCGTGGCTGAATTGTCGGAATTGAGCTTTAAACGCACTTCCTTTAAATTCAGGATAATCTCCGTTACATCTTCCAGGATGCCGGGAAGAGTGGAAAATTCATGCAGTGCGCCATCAATTTTAACGGTCGTAATCGCAGCACCCTGAACAGAAGAGAGCAGTATACGGCGCAATCCATTACCAATGGTGGTCGCAAAGCCTCTTTCCAAAGGCTGGCAAACAAATTTCCCATAATTTTCAGTATGAGTTTCATGATCGACTTCCAAAGGATTGGGAGTGATGAGATCATGCCAGTTGCGATAAAATGGAGTCGTTTCTTGTGTCAAGATTTCCTCATTTGCCATCTTATTTCTCTTGCTGTAATTTCCGAATGATAGAGTTAAAAACTCTTATTATTTGGAATAAAGTTCAACAATCAGTTGCTCCTGAATCGGCATTGTGATTTCCTGGCGATCTGGGAGTGCTTTTACCTTACCGGTGTAATTTTTCTGATCCAGTTCGAGCCAATTGGGTACTCCACGTCTTGCCACTGCTTCAAGGCTGTCATTAATTGTTTCTATCTTCCGGCTTTTTTCACGGATAGATATCACATCGTTTACAGAAATAAGAAATGAAGGAACATTCACAGTTCTACTGTTCACCGTGATATGATTATGCTTAACCAGCTGCCTGGCCTGGGTCCGTGATGAGGCATAGCCAAGCCTGAAAATGGTGTTATCCAAACGTCTTTCAAGATAAACAAGAAGATTTTCGCCGGTTACACCCTTTGCACGCTCAGCCATGGAGAAATATCTCCTGAACTGTCCTTCAAGCATGCCGTAGATGCGGCGAACCTTCTGTTTTTCCCGCAGCTGAATTGAATAGTCGGACACTTTTCTCATTCTCGCCTGACCGTGCTGGCCGGGAGGAAATGAACGTTTTTCAAATGAACATTTATCGGAATAGCATCTGTCCCCTTTCAGAAACAGCTTTAACTTTTCTCTCCGGCATTGCCGGCAGACTGAACCTCTATATCTGGCCAATTTATCCCTCCGTTATTACTGTTCAATAACGTTGCAGGTCGCAATATTATATTAAAATTAAACTAAACCCTTCTTCTCTTAGGAGGTTTGCAGCCATTGTGGGGTACAGGTGTAACATCACAAATCCTGCTGACTTCAAACCCAACAACCTGCAAAGCACGTATGGCAGCCTCACGGCCGGGACCGGGGCCCGTCACATTTATTTCAACTTTACGCATTCCGTGATCCATGGCCACCTTTGCCGCGGTTTCAACGGCATTCTGCGCGGCAAAAGGTGTACTTTTCCGTGACCCCTTGAATCCAAGCACACCGGAACTGGACCAGGATATTACATTACCCTGTTTATCGGTAATGGAAATCAGGGTATTATTGAATGTGGATTTGATATGGGCAATACCCTCAGGCACATTCTTCTTTTCTTTGCGTTTTGTTTTCTTTTTCGGACTGGCCATTTATATCTCCTGTTCAGGTCCGTTGATATTCAATCTGAACTATTTTATTTCTTGCGTGTTCCGGCAGCACGTCGCGGTCCCTTGCGAGTCCTGGCGTTGGTTTTCGTGCGCTGTCCCCGGCAGGGGAGTCCGCGCCGATGCCTTATGCCGCGGTAGCAGCCAAGGTCCATCAAACGCTTGATATCAAGCGCAACCTCACGTCTCTTATCGCCTTCGACCGGATAATGATCATCAATAACCTTTCTGATGCGAACTGCGTCATCGTCTGTCAGATCATCGCTGCTAGAAGTGTACGCTAACCCGACTTCATCAAGTATTTTGCGGGATGTGGTGCGGCCGATACCGTAAATATAGGTAAGGGCAATTTCCAAATGTTTATTTTTGGGCAAATCAACGCCTGCTATACGAGCCAAGGTCTACCTCCTCATTCAATTTTCGACTATCCTTGCCGTTGTTTATGCTTCTTAACCTTACAAGAAACCCGCACTACACCCTTCCGTTTAAAAACCTTGCAATCACTGCATATCTTTTTTACCGATGTACGAACTTTCATAATTATTCCCTGCGATTATTTCTATTTTGACTTCTTGCCCTGAATGTTACCCGCCCCCTGGTCAAATCATAGGGTGAGAGTTCAACGGTTACGCGGTCACCAGGCAAAATTTTGATAAAATGCATCCTCATCTTACCTGAAATATGCGCGAGTATCTTATGACCATTATCCAGTTCGACACGAAACATCGCATTAGGTAATGGTTCTATAATTGTTCCTTCAACTGTAATGGCTTCTTCCTTCGCCATAAATTATGCCATCCTCACAAATATCGAGCGCAAAACTCAAACGATTAACAAATGAAAAAATGAATTTAACATTATAACCTATTTCGTTTTTATTTTCCAGCCAATTTGTTGTTAAATCGTTTTAAATACCTTTACTGAGTATCAGCGGTCCGTTTTCCGTCACGGCAACGGAATGTTCGAAATGTGCAGAAAGTTTTCTGTCACAGGTTACAACAGTCCATCCGTCGCCCAGGATTTTCACTTCATGGGTGCCGGCGTTCACCATGGGCTCGATGGCGAGCACCATCCCGGCCATCAATTTAGGGGATCTGCCGCTGCGGGAGTAATTCGGAATTTCTGGTGGCTCATGCAAATGCTGGCCGATCCCATGTCCGACAAACTGGCGGACAACCGAAAACCCTTTTCCCTCCACATAACCCTGCACAGCTTGCGAAATATCGGCAATTCTCTTGCCAACCTGCACCTGCTCGATTGCCTTGTCCAAGGACTCCCTGGTTACGCGCAGCAGCCTTTCCGCATCAGGATCGATGATGCCGACCGGCACGGTGACAGCGGCATCGCCATAATAGCCTTTATACTTGACCCCAAAGTCGATGCTGAGGATATCGCCCTCTTTTAAAACAACTTTGCGGGCAGGGATGCCATGCACCACCTGTTCATTCAATGAAACACAAAGGCTACCGGGAAATCCCCGATAACCTTTGAACGCCGGCTCCGCATTATTTTTTCGGGCATAACTCTCAGCCAGCTTATCGAGCTGCAAGGTGTTGACGCCAGGGGCTATATGCTCCTGCAGCATGGACAGGGCTCCTGCGACAATCTGGTTTGCTTCCAGCATGATTTCCAGCTCGGAAGCAGACTTCAAAATGATTGATGAAGCCATAGGAATATGCGTGCCCTATCGTCTGCCCTTAATGCGTCCGGTCTTCAAAAATCCATCATAATTGCGCGATATCGAATGGGATTCAATTTGCGACAAAGTATCCAAGGCAACACCAACAACAATCAACAGGGCGGTGCCGCCAAAATAAAAAGGCACATTCAACTTGTTAATGAGCAGGGTCGGCAGCACACAAACAAGACTTACATAGATAGCGCCTATGACCGTCAAGCGGGTAATAATTTTATCGATGAACTCGGCGGTTTTTTTGCCGGGTCTGACTCCGGGGACAAAGCCGCCGTGCTTTTTCAGGTTCTCGGAAACATCGATCGGATTAAACGTTACCGCCGTATAAAAAAAACAGAAGAATACGATCAGGGCCACATACATCAGGGTGTGCAATGGGCTGCCCCATGCCAGTTTTGATGTGACTTCCTGCACCCAGTCGATTTTGATAAAGCCGCCGATGGTGGCCGGAAACATCATGATGGATGAGGCAAAAATCGGCGGAATTACCCCTGATATGTTGATTTTCAGCGGCAGATGCGATCTCTGTCCGCCATACATCTGCCTGCCGATCATCCTTTTCGCGTACTGGATCGGTATTCTGCGCTGGGACGTCTCAAAAAATATGATAATGGCAATGACAGCCGCCATCATGGCCAACAGAATCGGCAGAAAAATCACCGTGATTTCGCCGGACCCGATCATTTTAAATGTATTGACGATGGCGGCAGGCATCCTGGCAACAATGCCGGCAAAAATAATCATGGAGATGCCGTTACCGATGCCGCGTTCGGTCATCTGTTCGCCGAGCCACATGATAAACGCCGTGCCCGATGTCAATGTCAGCATGGTCATCAACCTGAATGACCAGCCCGGGTCGATGACGATCATTTCAGTGCCGACCGGGGCAACCATGCCTTCCAGACCGGTGCTGATCATCAAGCCTTGAATCAGACTCAAACCGACCGTGGCGTACCTGGTATACTGGGTGATTTTGCGCCGTCCGGCCTCACCTTCCTTTGACAATGCCTCAAGCTGCGGGACAACAACGGTCAACAGCTGAAAGATAATGGATGCACTGATGTACGGCATGATGCGCAGAGCGAAAATCGAAAAATTCTCAAGCGCCTCGCCGGAAAACATATTGAACCTGCCAAAGAGGGTGCTGGCATTTTTTTCAAAAAAAGAAGCCAGGGCTTCACCGTTGATTCCCGGGGTGGGGATCTGTACACCGGCACGATAAACGGCAAGCATCAGAAGGGTGAATGTAATCCTCTTTCTTAATTCAGGGATATTGGCAACACTTTGCAGGGCACCGGCCATTCTAATCCTCTTCCTAACCCTCTATGGTTCCGCCGGCGTTTTCAATTTTCCGGCGTGCGCTTTCACTGACCTTATCAACGGCAACAACAAATTTTTTGGTAAGTTCGCCTTCGCCGAGAATTTTGACAAAATTATCCTTGGCGCGGATAAGACCGGCGGCAACCAAAACCTGCCTGTCGACTTTTATGCCGGCGTCAAGTCTGTCAAGTTCCTTGACATTGACCACGGCATATTCCTTGCGGAAAACATTATTAAAACCGCGTTTGGGCAGACGCCTCTGCAGGGGCATCTGGCCGCCTTCAAAGCCGGGTTTGATACCGCTGCCTGAACGGGCCTTGAAACCTTTATGTCCGCGTCCCGCCGTTTTGCCGTGACCGGTTCCCGGTCCCCTGCCCACGCGCTTTCTCTGCTTGGTTGAACCCTTCTGGGGGGATAAGTTCGATAAAGAGAGCATTATATTTCCTCCACTTCAACCAGGTGTTGAACCTTTCTTATCATACCCCGGATCTCGGGGGTGTCTTTGCGAACAATTGTTTTGTTCGTTTTGGTCAGACCCAGACCCGTGGCAGTAGCACGAATTTTCTCCGTGCTGCCGATCACGCTCTTTTTCAAAGTAATTTTCAGTTCATTCGCCATGACCATACCTATGGATAACTAATCGCACTTTCCAATACGGAAAAAATTATGCGGGAAATAAAAGAGTTAGAATCATTGCACTGACTGATGCAGACAATGAACAAAACTTGTTAAGAGAGCATTTCCTCAACTGTCAGGCCGCGCAGTTTTGCAATTTTTTCAGCACTGCGCAATTTCCGCAAGCCGTCAAGGGTTGCTTTAACAAGGTTATGAGGATTATGAGATCCAAGACATTTGGTCAGAATATTCTGTACGCCTGCCGCCTCAAGAACGGCGCGCACTGCTCCACCAGCGATGACGCCTGTTCCTGCGGATGCGGGCTTGAGCATGACCTTGCCGGCGCCGAATCTGCCGTTAGTCTCGTGGGGTATGCTTATTTCATTGATGGCCACAGGTTTCATATCCTTGCGTGCCTTTTCGACCCCTTTGCGAATCGCTTCAGGCACCTGATTTGCTTTGCCGAGACCATAACCGACATTGCCCTTGCCATCACCCACCACAACAATCGCACTGAAGCTGAAACGGCGTCCGCCTTTTACAACTTTAGCAACCCTGTTGATGTAAACAATCTTTTCAATAAGCTGATCATCAATCTTATCGCTTTTAAAATCGGCCAACTTACACCCCCAACAGTTCCATATAATTAAAATGAATCATGCCTGACTCGATTTACACACCCTTAAAACTCAAGGCCGCCCTCCCGGGCGCCATCGGACAAGGCCTTGACGCGGCCGATATAAATATATCCGCCCCGGTCAAAGACCACCTTGTCAATTCCGTTTTCTTTCGCTTTCTGCGCCAGAAGGACCCCGACCTGATGGGCTTTTGCAATCTTGCCTTTTTCATCGACAGGTGCAAAGGACTTATCACATGTGGACATGGCACACATGGTGTGGCCGGCCACATCGTCAATAACCTGGGCATAGATATGTTTCGAACTTTTAAAAACACGCAGGCGTGGTCGTTCAGCAGTACCCAAAATCTTTTTTCTAATTCTTTTGATACGCTTGTCGCGTGCTACAGTCTTCTGATTTGTTCTCGCCATTGTTATAACCTAAATTAATGCAAAAGTTTCTCTGTTACTTCGATGCAGATTTACCGGCCTTGCGGACAATATGCTCACCTTCATACCGGATGCCTTTGCCCTTATACGGCTCAGGTTTTCTGATATCGCGAATTTTCGCGGCGGTAAGCCCAAGAAGTTCCTTGTCGATCGACTCCAGTAAAATAGTTGTCTTTTCGACTTTCCCTGATACGCCATCAGGCAGATTAAACAACACCGGATTTGAATATCCGACGTTCAGTGTCAAAACGTTCTGCTGCAAATCAGCTTTATAGCCTACACCTTCAATAAGCAGTTTCTTGGCGAACAACTTTTCCGTCCCGAGAATCATGTTATTGACGAGGGTCCTGGTCAAACCGCTGAAGGCCTGTGTTCTTTTACTATTGTCCAGACACTTTACCGATATCATGCCTTCGGCCTGAACCAGACTGATCTCGGGCCGGATCATTCTTTCCAACGTACCCTTGGGTCCGGTAACCTTGACATGGGTACCATTAATATCAACTTTAACCCCGGACGGTACCGTTATGGGTTGATTGCCAATCCTTGACATTGGTCATCTCCACTCTATCTTGCGAACTTCACTTTCACTTAAGTAATAAACGGTCTGCTTGATTGCAAACCGTCCGATAAAATTCTCTGATCTTTTTACCAGACAGTGCAGAGCAATTCTCCGCCCACTCCGTTCTTGCGCGCTTCCCGGTCCGTAAGTATTCCGCTTGAAGTAGAAATAATGGCGATACCAAGGCCGCTCATGACTTTCGGAATTTCATTTGACTTCACATAGACCCGGCAGCCCGGCTTGCTCACCCGTTTTAAACCGGAAATGACGGAATTTCTGTTCTGGTCATATTTCAAGGCAATTTTCAGAATATCCTGTCTGCTATCTTTGACAACCTGATAATCACTGATATAGCCCTCTTTCTTCAGGATCTCCGCTACTCCATTCCGCAGTTTGGAAAACGGCATCTCGAGACTTTCAAATTTAACCATTCGGGCATTTCGGATTCTGGTCAGCATATCTGCCAGAGGATCACTTATCGACATGTATCTACTCCTTTTGCAGTCAATCAAAAATGACAATGAGAGCGCTTACCAGCTCGATTTCGTCACGCCGGTAATTTCACCGCGGGAAGCAAGGGATCTGAAACAAATCCGGCACATTCCAAATTTACGGATAAATGCCCGAGGCCTGCCACAAAGTGGACAGCGATTATAAGCGCGAACGGTAAACTTCGGTTTACGCTCACTTTTTGATATCAAAGATTTCTTAGCCAACCTCTTCCTCCTGAACTCTACTATTTATGGAAAGGCATCCCTAAGGCATTTAAGAGAAAACGCCCCTCTTCATCTGTCTTGGCATTGGTGGTGATCGTTATATTAAACCCTTTAATCTTGTCTATTTTATCGTAGTCAATTTCAGGGAAGATGATATGCTCTTTCACGCCAAAAGAGAAATTGCCGCGCCCGTCAAATCCGCCAGCTTTAACTCCCCTGAAGTCACGCACCCTGGGGAGGGCGATATGGACAAGCTTGCTGTAAAAGTCATACATCCTGTCTTTGCGCAGTGTTACCTTGCAGCCGATGGGCATGCCGGCCCGCAGCTTAAAGGTTGCGATAGATTTTTTGGCCTTGGTAATCACCGCCTTCTGGCCGGCGATCATGGACAGTTCATTGGCGGCGCCCTCGACAATTTTGGGATTCTGCACCGCCTCACCCAAGCCCATATTCAAGACAATCTTTTCGATCTTGGGGACTTCCATCATATTTTTATACCCGAACTCTTTGACAAGCATGGGTATGCATTCTTTTTCATAGTATTCTTTCAAGCTTACCATCATAGCCTCCGATAATTCAAAAAGCAGTTACGCGTTTGACTCAATTGATTCCCCGCATTTCTTACAAACGCGCACCTTTGTTCCATCTTCCAGAAGAGAAGCTTTTACCCGAACAGTTTTTGCACACTTGGAACAAATCAACATCAGATTGGAAACATGCATCGGCGCTTCCATTTCAATAATGCCACCCTGCTGATTTTTTTTTTTTTTTTTTATATGCCGTTTCATTATGTTGATTTTTTTTTTTTTTGAACTTCCGGGGCAAGTGAAACTATTTTCATGAATCCCTTCATGCGTAATTCGCGGGCAACAGGACCGAAGATCCTGGTTCCTATCGGTTCGCCGGACCCGGAAAGAAGCACGGCGGAATTTTCATCGAATCTTACGGAGGTATCATCCTTGCGCTTGATCTGCTTCACGGTACGTACGATCACTGCTTTCAGTACGTCGCCCTTTTTGACCTTGGCATTGGGAATGGCCTCTTTGACTGAAACGACAATAATGTCGCCTACGCCGGCATATCTTCTTCTGGTACCGCCAAGCACACGAATACAAAGCACTTTCTTTGCTCCGGAGTTGTCAGCAACATTGAGAACGGTTTCTGTCTGTATCATATCTTCACCAACTATCCACCATTCAGTGAATATTATTGAATAATAAATGTATATGCTTCATCGCAAAAAAAGGCTGAGAAGGTATCCGGATCACACAATTACTGCTTTTTCAACAATCTTGCGCAATCGCCAGCGTTTACTTTTGCTTAAAGGGCGGCATTCTTCGATCATGACCCGATCACCGACGCTGCACTGGCTCTCAGGATCGTCAGCCATGTATTTCACCTGCCTGCGAATGAATTTACCGTATAGCTTATGGCGAACCAAACGTTCAGTGCGGATGACAATGCTTTTATCCATTTTGTCACTTACGACAATGCCGATTCGAGTCTTTTTATGTGCTTTCTTTTCAACCATCTGTTTATCCCGCGATATATGAATGTTTTGTATTCACCATCTGTCATTACACTAATTTGACTGAAGTTTTTCCGTTATTACAGTTTTTACCTTTGCAATCTGCCGGCGAAGATCCTTCAACTTGGCAGTATTCTCAAGGGGTCTTATCCCGTGCTGAAATTTCAATTTGTTCAGCTCTTCAGCCAGATCTTTTGACTTGGCCTGCAAAACATCAACACTTAATTCCCGGATCTCTTTGACTTTCATAAACTGCTCCACTTTGAAATAACCTTGGTCGCAAAAGGAAGTTTATTTCCGGCCAGAGTCAAGGCCTTGATTGCCATACTCTCTTCCACTCCGGTCAATTCATATAAAATTCTGCCCGGTTTTATCGGGGCAACCCAGAATTCAGGACTTCCCTTCCCTTTACCCATCCTTGTTTCAGCAGGTTTTTTGGTAATCGGTTTGTCCGGGAACACGCGGATCCACATCTTGCCGCCGCGTTTTACCGTTCTGTTGATGGCGATACGCGCTGCTTCAATCTGCTGGGCAGTCATGTTTCCGCACTGCACGGCTTTCAACGCATACTCACCAAAAACCAGGGATGAGCCGCGCAAGGCTGTGCCTTTCATGCGGCCCTTCATCTGTTTTCTATGTTTGACTTTTTTTGGACTAAGCATTGTATGTTACCTTAATCAATATCACGCGAACAGTACGAATCCATCCGCATGAATTCGGATTGAATAAAATAATGGGCGAATCAGGTGCCTTATTTTGCAACAAAAAAGGAATTCTTCGTTATTCACTGATATGCTGCGGATCAGTGTCTGCCAGAACTTCGCCTTTAAAGATCCAGACTTTCACGCCGATTATGCCATATGTGGTATTTGCTTCAGCAAAACCATAATCAATATCAGCCCGCAGGGTATGCAGCGGCACGCGTCCTTCGCGCGTCCACTCCCGCCGGGCCATCTCCGCGCCGCCCAGACGACCGGAGCAGGCTATCTTAATACCTTTTGCTCCGAACTTCAAGGCGATATTAACGGCCTTTTTCATGGCCCGCCGAAATGCAATACGTCTTTCCAGCTGCAGGGCGACATTTTCCGCAACAAGCTGGGCATCCGCCTCAGGACGTCTGACCTCCTGAATATCAACGACGCATTGTCTGTTGGTCAGCTTATCGAGATCGTTTTTTAACGACTCGATCTCCGTACCTTTTTTACCGATAACAATCCCAGGTCTGGCCGTGTGGAGTTTCAGCTTGAGCTTTTCACCGGTGCGGGCGATATTGATTTTAGAAAGACCGGCATGATAAAGCCTCTTTTTTAAATACTTTCTGATCTTCTGATCTTCCAGTAAAAATTTTGCGTAATCACGGTCGGCATACCATGTAGATTCCCATGATCTTACAATATTAAGGCGTAAACCTATTGGATTAACTTTCTGGCCCAAAACCTTCCTCCATCACATAAGGATTATGTTTAATTCAACGACCTGAGTCCGGCTCAATAACAATTATAACGCCTATACTCAACGAATCACATTTCATCAAGAACAACTGTAATATGGCTTGACCTTTTTAAAATCCTTGAAGCTCTTCCCATGGCCCTGGGCCGAATGCGTTTCAGCATCGGGCCGCCATCAATAAAGATTGTTTTGACAAATAATGTATCGACATCAATTGCCTCATTCTGACTGGCATTTGCCACAGCTGATTCAACAACCTTTCGGATCAGCATGGCGCCTTTCTTCGGGGTGAATCTCAAGGTATTGAGCGCCACATCAACCTGCTGGCCGCGAATCATATCAGCGACAAGTCTGGCTTTCTGAGGCGAAATTCTAATATTTCGTAAAACTGCTTTTGCTTCCATCGGATCATGCCTCCCTTTCAGGTGACTGCATTATTACTTTTTGACTTTCCTGTCACCTGCATGGCTGTAAAATGTCCGTGTTGGTGAAAACTCACCAAGCTTGTGACCAACCATATTTTCCGTGACAAAAACGGGAATAAATTTTTTCCCATTATGAACTGCAAAGGTGAGACCAACCATATCGGGAAGAACATCCGAACGTCTGGACCAGGTTTTGATCACCTTACGTGATCCTGTCTCCTTTGCGCTATCGACCTTACTCATTAAATGGTCATCGACAAATGGACCCTTTTTAATTGACCGTGCCATGCTTCATCTCCCTCATTATGACCGTTTCTTGACGATATCCTTATCGGATGTCTTCTTCTTTCTCGTCTTATATCCCTTGGTTGGTATACCCCAGGGGGTTCAGGGATGACGACCGACTGAACTTTTCCCTTCACCGCCGCCCATGGGATGATCATGCGGGTTCATGGCCACACCACGAACCTTTGGTCTATTGCCTTTCCAGCGATTCCGGCCGGCTTTACCTATTTTTTCACTTTCATACTCAATATTGCCGATCTGGCCGATGCAGGCCCGGCATTGGCGATGAAATCTCCGTACCTCGCCCGAAGGGAGCTTCACCAGAACATGTTCGCCCTCTTTGGCCATCAACTGGGCGGCAGAGCCGGCGCTGCGCACCATCTGGGCGCCCTTGCCGATACGCATTTCTACATTATGAATGATACTGCCGAGGGGAATGTTGGCCATGGGCAGGCAATTACCGATCTTGATATCAACCTTCTCACCCGCTTCGACGACATCACCAACCTTGATTCCCTGCGGTGAGATGATATATCTTTTCTCGCCGTCAGCGTAAAAGAGCAGCGCGATATTGGCCGATCTGTTCGGGTCATATTCAATTGCCGCCACCTTGGCGGGAATATTCACTTTATCACGCTTGAAATCGATTACCCTATATTTACGTTTATGGCCTCCACCTATATGTCTGGCTGTGACGCGTCCATAATTATTACGGCCGCCGGATCTCTGCAGCGGTTGCACCAGACCTTTTTCCGGTTTGGCTTTAGACAATTCCGGATTGACAATCGAAACATAGTTTCTTCTACCCGGCGATGTCGGTTTATAGGTCTTCATTGTTGCCATTTCTTACCCCGATTATTTAATTATACGATAAGCAGTAAAGCAAGATTACAGCTGTTCAAGAAAATCAATCTTATGCCCTTCAGCCAGGGTGATAACAGCTTTCTTCCAGTCGGCCCGCTGCCCAAAATGGGTGCCCATGCGTTTCTTCTTGCCATGCATGTTGGCGGTGCGCACTTTGTCCACCTTTACGTTAAAAAGATTTTCAACGGCGCTCTTGATCTGGATCTTATTTGCTTTTGCATTCACCTTCATCACAACCTGATTGTTTTCTTCCTGCAAAATCATACCCTTTTCCGTCAGGCACGGTTTTTTTATGATGTTGTAGATATCAATCATGAAAGCAACCTCTTTTCCAGCTGGCTAATACTGGACTGCAGCAATATTAGATTTTTATGCAGAAGCACATCATAGACATTGACTCCTGCAGTGGCAATCACTTTGTAACCAGGTACGTTACGGGATGATTTTTCTAACTTTTCATCATTTTCCGGGATAACAATAAGCGCATTATTTACGTTCAATGCTCCCATGACGCTGACAAATTGTTTTGTCTTAATCTGTTCCAGATCAAAGTTATCCAGCACGAAAAGACGATTTTCGGAAAACCTGGAACTGAGAGCCATTTTCAGTCCGAGGCTGCGCACCTTCTTGGATAATTTGAAGCTGTAACTGCGCGGCTTGGGACCAAATACGGTGCCGCCACCCCGCCAGACAGGGGAACGTTTGCTGCCCGACCTGGCCCGTCCGGTACCTTTCTGACGCCATGGTTTTGCGTTGCTGCCCTGCACCTCGGCCCGGGTCTTGGTGCATGCATTACCGGCCCGTCTGCCTGCCAGCTGCATCCTGACGATGTCGTGGAGGATGTAGGTCTTCACTTCAACGCCGAACAGGTCGTCTTTCAGCTCCACTTCCCCGACTTTTTCATTCTTTATGTTAACTATGCCTGTGACAGCCATTTTCCGGCACCTCTTTATCTTTTACTTAGTAAATATCTGAAGCACTTCGTTTGTTGTGCCGGGCAGGGAACCTTTGAAAATCATCACATTTTCGGCATCACGAATATCAAGAATGGTGACATTCTTTTTCGTAATAAGATTGTTTCCCATCCGACCAGGCATCTTCTTGCCTTTCACTACCCGGCTAGGCCAGGCACTGCAGCCGATTGATCCAGGCGCACGATGAAACATGGAGCCATGGGTTTTGCGGCCCCCCTTAAATCCATGTCGTCGCACGACACCCTGAAAACCGAGGCCTTTCACATGTCCCGCCACATCAACGATATCACCGATCTTGAAAAGATCACTGATAACGATCTGCTGACCGAGTTCAAAGTTATCAGGATTTTCCACCCGAAATTCTTTCACATGATAAAAGCCGCCTTTCCCGGCGCCTTTGAAATGACCGCTCATGGGCTTATTAACCCGGGACTCCTTTTTAGGACCGAAGCCAACCTGGATGGCATTGTATCCTTCCTTGTTTTCGGTCTTTTTCTGGAGAACAACACAAGGACCTGCCTCAACAACAGTAACACCTACTGCATCACCGCCCTCTGTGTAGATTCGGGTCATCCCCTTCTTTTTTCCTAATATACCAAGTGTTCTAGGCATGATTCTTATCCTTGTTATTTTTCAAAAAAACAGGCGTCAATACATAATCTGCCGGCTTTTCTTTCTGCTTGTTCCTGGTTACGGCAAGGCAGATGTTAGAGCTTGATTTCCACATCAACTCCGGCAGAAAGTTCAAGCTTCATCAAGGCATCGATTGTCTGCTGGGTCGGTTCAAGTATATCAAGCAATCGCCGATGAGTACGCATCTCGAACTCCTCACGGGATTTTTTATCAACGTGGGGCGAGCGCAGTACGCAGAATTTATTGATAGAGGTGGGCAGCGGGATCGGGCCGGCGATGATGGCCCCCGTTCTCTTTGCCGTATCCACTATCTCATGAGTCGATTGATCCAACAGTTTATGATCATAGCCTTTCAGCCTGATACGGATTTTCTGTGTTTGTATCATG
>JACQYM010000195.1 GCA_016208225.1 Deltaproteobacteria bacterium
GGCGTAGCGGATCGGTTTTGGCCCCGTATTTCTTATCGCCGGCCACGGGATGGCCCATGTCGGCCATATGCACCCGGATCTGGTTCTTGCGGCCGGTGATGAGGGTAACATCGAGGAGGGCGTAGCCGTCTCCTTCCTTGACCACTTCGTAGTCGGTTTCGGCGTATTTCGCTTCTTCGCTGCCCTCCGCCACCGAATAGACGCGCAGGGCTTTTGATTCACACAGATAACCGGCGATCTTCCCTTTCTTTTTTTTCGGCACGCCTTCAACAATGACCCGATATTTCTTGTTCACCTCTGACCAGCCATCCTGCAGGGCGCGCTTCACCGTTTCATTCCTGGCAAAAACCAGCAGTCCGGAGGTGCCCTGATCCAGCCGATGGACGATAAAAATCCGCTCCCTGCCGTCGGAACGCTCCTTCAGACAGGCGGTGAGCCGGTAATAGGCCGTTTTCACCTTTTCCGTTGCCGAGGCAATGGTGAGCAGCCCGGCCGGTTTATCGATGACAATGATCTCCTCGTCCTCATAAACAATCGCCAGCCCCGGACAGCTCATCACTTCGGCATCCACGTCTTTTTCGGATTTGATGCTGACGACATCTCCGGCCCGCAGAGGATGATCGGGCCGTATCAGCGGCACGTCACGGACACTGATCGCCCGATGTTTGATGAACTGTTTGACCTTGGTGCGCGAATAGCCGGCCTTGGCCAGGAGATCAAGCAGGGTCGTTTCTTCTTTGGCTGTTATTTTATGCATAATTTCCTTTTTTATAGCTCATGGGGCTTGGGGCTTGGCCGTGCAAACGCGGGTCGGGCCAACCCTCTTTTGTCGGGTTACGCGATACAACCGCTAACCCGACCTACGCTCTGATGGGTGATGGGCGATTGGGTTGCCTCATGTTTTTTCTCCTCGCTCCTTGCCTCTTGCCTTATCCTTCGCAATCCGCAATCCGCAATCCGCAATCCGCAATCCGCAATCCGCAATCCGCAATCCGCAATCCGCAATCAATCTACCCCCCCGCCCCTGGCGCGGGAAGGGAAAAAAAGGCGGTCCCAGAAAAAAAGGTAGCTTTTTATCAGAATTATTTAGTAGATGAACAGAAAAGAGAGATGCATTCCTTCCTTATTCTCGACCGGATGAACACGATATGGACAGACGACGTAAGTTAAGGATAATTCTCCGGGCCACCAGAAAACCTTTCAGGTATATGATCTATTTCCTGATGGCCGTGCTGGTCGGGAATCTCATCCCGCTGGTCGATCTGGTCCGCCACCCGGAACTCTCCTATTTTCACGAGGAACACTGGATTGTGGGCAGCATGCTCTCCTTCCTGGTCATGATCCTCTGCGCCCTGATTGAAAAAAGCTATATTCAGGGGCCGATCACCACCGCCACCCTCTCTCCACGATTGAAAGCGTATGTGGGTATTTACGCGGCATTCTGGACCCTTATCGTCATTTCCTCCCTGGTGTGGAATATCGTGCGCCAGCAGCAGGAGGTCCTGCAGGTAGGAATCAACCAGGCAAGAACCATCTACGAGAAGGATCTGGTTTATTACCGCTGGGCCACCGAACACGGCCGGGTCTTTGTGCCGATCACGGACAAGACCATGCCCAATCCTTATCTGCAGGACCTGCCGGAATATGAGGGATGCACCACATCAGGCACCAAACTGACCCTGGTCAATCCGGAATACATGATCCGCCAGGTCTATGAAATGCAGACGGAAAAGTCGGGAATCATCGGCCACATCACCAGCTTGAATCCGATCCGTGAGGGAAATGCCGCTGATCTCTGGGAAACAAAGGCCCTCTGGAAATTTGAACATGGCGAAAAGGAGGTCAGCTCCATTGAAGAGATCAACGGCGAACCCTATCTGCGCCTGATGCGGCCGATGATCACCGAACAGGGCTGCCTGAAGTGTCATGCCCAGCAGGGCTACAGTCTGGATAATATCCGCGGCGGCATCAGCGTTTCCGTGCCCATGTCTCTGCTCTTTTCCTTGAACCGCAAGGATATCTTCATGTTTTCCCTGGGCCACGGTTCCATGTGGATTCTGGGGCTGCTCGGCATCTTTCTCGAATCCTACCGGATCAACCAGTCCATCCTGGAACAGGAACAGGCCGAAGCCAGAACCAGATCCATCATCGACAACATGCTGGACGGCCTGATCACCATGCATACCAGCGGCACCATCGAATCGGTAAATATCGCCGCCACCAGAATGTTCGGCTATAAACCGGCCGAGATTGTCGGTGAAAATATTCACAAGCTGATCGAATTTCCCACGAGCCAGGACTGGACCGACGCCAGGCAGGAGGAGTTTGACTTCGATATCAGGGACGCCAGCGGCCCGCAGAAAGAGCTGACCGGCAGACGCAAGGACGGCTCGACCTTTCCGGTGGCCATATCCTTAAGCGAAATGAAGCTGGGCGAAAACCAGCTGCTGATCGCCACGGTGCGCGACATCACGGAGGAAAAAATCAGAAAAACCGAGGCGCTGCGCGCCGGGCAGCTGGAGGCCATCGGCGAACTGGCGGCCGGCGTGGCGCATGAAATCAACAACCCCATTAACGGCATCATCAACTACAGCCAGATCCTGCTGGACGATCATCAGACCGAGGAGGAAGGCGATGGTCTGCATCAAGACATCCTGAAACGGATCATCAAGGAAGGGGAACGGATCGCCGTGATCGTCAGAAATCTTCTTTCCTTTGCCCGGCAGCGGGACGAGTTCATTGACGGCATTCAGATCGGCGAGGTTATCAAGGACAGTCTTTCCCTGCTCATGCATCAGATTTACAAGGACGGCATTCAGGTGGTGGTCAATGTGGCCGGCAACCTGCCATTTCTCAAAGGCAATCCGCAGCAGCTGCAGCAGGTCTTTGTCAACCTGCTGACCAATGCCTGCTATGCCTTGAACCAGAAATACCCGGGCCAGGACCCGGAAAAAAGGCTTGAAATCGCCAGCAGCGTGATCGAACTGGAAGGACGGGAATTCATCAGAACCACGGTAACCGACTGGGGAGCAGGGATCGATCAGGACGTCATCGACCATATTTTCGATACCCTTTTCACCACCAAGCCGCCCGGCAAGGGCACCGGGCTTGGCCTGAGCATCAGTAAAGGGCTGGCACGGGACCACCATGGCCATCTGTCCCTGACCAGCACCCCGGGCAGCCCGACAATCGCCACCCTGGATCTGCCCGTATCGAAAACAGCTGTGGAGAAGGGAGAAAGCGCCTGACCGGCGGCCGGGGCGTATCAAGTCTTTCTTCCTTGCCCGCCGGCTTCCTGAAAAATTTTATTCCTTGATATCAAACTGCCGGGCAAAGGTGAGGGCCTCGTCATAGAGCAGGGGAAGTTCATCCGTATTGATTTTCAGGATGTCGATCAGCTTGCTGACCATGCCCCATTTCCCCCTTTCATAGGCCCTGGTGAAGATGATGGCGTAGTAGAGGGGGCCTGATTTTCTTTGCCTGAGCAGCACCTCCTTGATCTCGGGAGAAAAAGCGATGCCTTCCAGAATGGTTGCCATGGGCTGGTCCAGGATGGCATCGAGCAGGGAAAACATGCCCACCATATAATATTTGCCGGTCAGCGCCCCTTTCCTGTCAAGCCGTTCGCCCATCAGTTCGCAGAACCTGGCCCGGATCACGCAGAGCCGCAGCAGTTCGGACGGCTTGTCCTCCGCCATATAGGACAGCATCATCAGATACAGCCATTTGCGCAGGTTGCTTTCCCCGAGCCTGGCCACCGCCCCCTGCAGGGAGGCGATCTCCTGCCTGGATGCGAAGTAGGATGAATTGACATATTTCAACAGCTTATAGGACAGGGACGGGTCAGAGGCGATGAGGGCGGCGATCCTGGCAAAATTATAATTTTCGGTCTGCAATTCGCGCAGAATCTGCAGGTAATGGAGTTTGTAGCCGGGGATATCCCTGCCCCTGATGATTTTCGGTTTACTGAAAAAATAGCCTTGAAACAGGTCAAACCCCATGGCCTTGCATTCCTCAAAGTCCTCCATGGTCTCCACCCGTTCCGCCAGCAGCCTGAGGGGCTTTTTCCGGCTCACGGTCTGCACCTGGCTCGCCAGTTCGGCCCGGCTCATGGTGCTGATATCGAACTTGATGATCTGCGCCAGCTTGATGAGGGGCTGCCAGGAGGGATCATAGGAAAAGTCGTCCAGGGCCAGGAGATAGCCCTTGCGGACCAGGTTGGCGCAGGCCTCGACAATCTGCGGGGTGGGCGCAACGCTTTCCAGCACCTCGATCACCGTACTTTCCCTGGGCAGCAGCGCCGGATATTCCTTGATGAGCAGCTCAGAGGTGAAATTGATGAAGGCCTTGCGACCTTCCGTCAATTTGTTGATGCCGATGAGCAGATAACTGTTGGTGATGACCTTGGAAGTCGCCTGGTCCCCATCCTGGGCCGCGCTGAAAAAATTTTCAAGCGATGAGCGGAAGAGAAGTTCGTAGCCGTAAATTTTCTGATTGGCGCGGAATATCGGCTGGCGGGCAATGAAGATGTGACTGCTGTTGTCAGGCGATTGCGATTGAGGATCTTTCATTCCGGATCTCTGATTGCGGATTTCTCTATTGCGGATCGCGGATTGCGGATCGCGGATTTAACACCAACACCGGTGAGGAGTGAGGAGTGAGGAGAAAAACCATGAGCCATCAACAATGAACAATGAACAGTGCTTATTAAACAACGAAACCCGTGATCGGCACAAATCAATTCTTTGGAAATCACGGAAGGCAAAAGGTCCGGCTGAAGAAAGCTCACTCACTCATCAGCAACTGTTCGTCAAAGACCGGCGAGGTATGGCCGAAAACGATCTTGCGGAAGAAATCGATGGTATCCATGCGGCGATTGAGCATTCTCACCTGTTCCCGAACCATGCCGGTCATGGGAATGCGGGTGATGGCCATCTTGTATTCGATATTTGAGGCATAGCGGCTGTCAAGATACCAGGCATAGATGAGCCCCATCAGCATGCCCGGAGGGGTAAATCCCTCGGTGCCGCTGATCAGCCGGGTATAGAGCAGGGGATTATTGTCCGCCTGGTTCATGCGCACCATGCGCAGGAACCGGGCCAGTTCATCGGATGAAAAATAGCAGTGCCTGTTCGCCACGGGCTGCAGGGTGAGGCGGTATACCTTGCCGAGCCGCACCCCCTCCTGCTCCACCGGCTGCGTTTCCTTGGCCGCGGCATAGTTGCCCAGCAGCGACTGCCCGAGGGCCACCAGAAAGGCGCCTTCAAATACCGCGGCGCCGGCCAGGGCATCTTCCCGGATCTTGATCAGCGAGTCAACCGGATCATAGTAGGAAAAGACACTGTCCCAGCGCATGCTGCGCTGCCACTGGTCCGGCTTGACAAGCTGCATTCCCGCCACCTGATCCAGGTGGTCAAGGCGGATATCCGCATGACGCCAGAAGATCTCCTCCAGATGGTCCTTGATCCCGGCGTCAACATCCCAGCCGGATACCCGGTCGACGAACAATTTCCGGCGCCGGTCCAGGGTCAGCCGGTTTTGCCCGGGGGCATGGCTGATGCGATAAGCCGGCGGCAGTTTGGCCTTCACCTCCCGCGGGATATGGTCCCGCACGGCCCAGATGATTTTGATCGCCTTGGCCAGGGCGGCCGGGTCATGCTGCACCTTGCGTTCCTTCAGGGCGGTTTCCGAAAAGATGCGCGCCTCCACCGGGGCAAACCCCATCTGCCAGACCTTGCCCCGGTCAAGATAGATGGGGACCTTTTCTTCCACCGCGTAACTCTGCAGGATATTGCCCGGAATGTCCTGCAGGCCGACCAGCATCACCTGTTCAAAAAGACCCGCTACCCCGCCCGGGATATTGCGGTGATAGGCGTTGATCAGATCGGAAACGTAAAACCGGCGGCGGGGCTCCTCCAGTACCAGATCGGTCTCCCCTTTCTGGATCCAGAGATTGGCGACCAGGATCTTCAGGGCATGGTCATTGTCCCGCACGGCCCCGGCCAGTCCCGGCACCTGCAGCACGGGAATCAGGCTGGTATAGAGGCTGCCCGGCGCAAAAACGATGATGTCGGCCTCTGCGATGGCGGCCAGGACCTCCGGCGGCACCACCGGTTCATCAACAAATTCGACAAAGACCCGGTCGATGGCGGTATTGCGCCTCACCGTGGCCGTCTTGTTCTCGCCGCTGACCACCACGCCGTTGCTGTACAGGACGCGCAGCTGGGCCGGGGTCGTGGTGCACGGCAGCACCGCCCCCTGCCGGACGCCGATGAGTTGGGCCAGCCGGTTGATGCCGGCCAGCAGTTCGGCGGACGACACGGCCAGTCCCTGGTCAGCGCCCTGGTATATGGCAGCGGCCAGCAGCAGGTTTCCCAGGCAATGCGGCCGGTCCAGCAGCCGCTGCAATCCGGGATCGACAAACAGCATCTCCAGCAGGGCCGTAAGACCGCCGGCCATGGCGGGCGGCAACCCGGACAGCGACAGACATCCGTCCAGCAGTTCATTGACCGAGGCCGGGCGGGTGGTGAAGCGGGCATTAAACAGACTGTGCAGCACCGCCGCTGCCCGACGGCACTCCTCGTTGCTCAACCGGTAGGTTTCGCCCAGGGTTTTCCGGCTGACAGCGGAGAGCAGAACATGGCGGATATCGCCCAGGGCGATGATGGGCAGATCCTTCAGCAGTTCACCGGTGGAACCCCCGTCATCGGTGATGCAGACAATGGAGCTGGTATGGGGGAAGATGTTCTTCAGCCCCTGGAACGGGTGCAGGGCCCAGCCGGCATGGCGGCTGTCGCCGCCGACCACGGTGGACAGGCCGCTGCCGCCGCCGAGCACGACCACGCGCAGATCTGCCGCATCAACGTTGCACAGGGTGGCCGCCATATCCTCCAGGGAGGCGGTGATATGGGGCGGGGCGACAGGCGGGCCGACCAGCACAAGCTCGATGAGCTTTTCCACCAGATTGCGGCGGGAAATCAGATCAAGGGGAAAGAATCTGCTCTTTTCCAGCTGGCCCACCCGTAGGGCGACAGGGTTATCGATTGATTGCACCATGATGAGAAGTTTACGGTTGACGGTTGACAGTTTACGGTGACGGTTACCGGGGTTCAGAAACTGTAAACCGGTAACTGTCAACCGTAAACCGCTCTTACAGCCCGGTGTCCGCCATCTGCTTGCGCACCGTGGCTTCTGACTCGGCCAGCGCCTTTTTCTCGTCAGCCGTCAAGGCGAATTCCACGATCCTTTCCACCCCGCCGGCGCCGAGCACCACCGGCACGCCGAGAAAACAGCCCTTAAAGCCGAACTCGCCGTCCACATAGGCGGCACAGGGCAGGACGCGCTTGCTGTCGGTGAGAATGGCCTCGGCCATTTCCACGGCAGCCAGGCCCGGGGTATAAAAGGCGGAGCCGGTTTTCAGATGATTGACGATCTCGGCGCCGCCGTGCTGGGTGCGTTTGACAATGGCGTCCAGCTGCTCGCCGCTGAGCAGATCGGTGACCGGGATGCCCGCCACATTGGCCAGCCGGATGAGCGGCAGCATGTTGTCGCCGTGAATGCCCATGACCATGGCGTTCACATCCCGGGGCGCCACTCCCAGGGCCTCGGCCAGAAAGGTGCGGTAGCGGGCCGAGTCCAGTACGCCGGCCATGCCCACCACCCTGTTTTTGGGAAATCCCGAGACCTTGAAGGCGGTATAGACCATGGCATCGATGGGGTTGGTCACCACGATGAGCACGGCGTCGGGTGAATGTCTGGCCGCATTCTCGGCGCAGGACTTGACGATCGCCACATTCTTGGCCAGCAGATCATCCCGGGACATGCCCGGCTTGCGGGCCAGCCCGGCGGTGATGATGACCACGTCGGAACCGGCTGAATCGGCGTAATCATTGGAACCGGTGATACGGCTGGAAAAACCGTCCACCGGCCCGGCCTGCAGCAGGTCAAGGGCCTTGCCCTGGGGGATGCCCTCGGCCACGTCAAGCAGGACAATATCGCCAAGCCGCCGGCTGGCGGCCCAGTGGGCCGCGGTGGCGCCCACATTGCCAGCACCGATGATCGTAATTTTACTGCGCATAATCGTATCCTCTCAAAAAAGTTAACTGAAGTTTAAGCGTTTAAGCGTTTAAGCGTTCCAACGATCCAACGTTCCAACGCTTAAACGCTTAAACGCTTGAACGCTTAAACGCTTGAACGCTGGAACGCTTAAACGCTTGAACGTTTCTTTTACAACAGCTGCTCCACCCGCAGCAGATCCTTCGGCGTGTCCACCTCAATGGAATCATGCTCGGTCAAAACGACTTTTATCCGGTAGCCGAACTCCAGGGCGCGCAGCTGTTCAAGCTTCTCGAAGCGCTCCCACTCCCCTTCCGGCAGACTGACGAAGGTAAGCAGAAAGCCCTTGCGGTAGGCATAGAATCCCAGATGCTTATAATAGGTCGGGGGGGGCGGATGCTCCGGATCGCGCTGGTAGGGAATGGATGCCCTGGAAAAATAAAGGGCCATGCCGTTGCGGTCAAACACCGTCTTGACATGGTTAGGATCATCAATCTCTTCCTTGCGGATGATCTGGTAGATCAGGGTGGCCATGGGCAGGGCCGGGTCATCGAGCAGGGGCCGCGCCACCTGCTCCACCACTTCAAGGGGAAACAGGGGCTGGTCGCCCTGGATATTCACCACCACATCCTGCTCCGGCACGTTCATGAGGGTGGCTGCCTCGGCCAGCCGGTCGGTGCCCGAGGCATGGTCCCGGCTGGTCATGACCGCCTCGCCACCGAAGCCGCGGACACAGTCGGCAATCCGCTCATCATCGGTGGCCACCGCCACCCGGGAAAGCACCGGCGAGGCCATGGCCCGCTCATAGACATGCTGAATCATCGGTTTGCCCTTAATTTTTGCTAAGGGTTTTCCCTCAAACCGATTAGAATAGTAGCGGGCCGGAATAATGGCCACGACCTTTGGTTCCAGCTTATGTTGCAGATCCATAGTTCATGAATTCGAATAAGTTTTCACAACAGAGAACACGGAGAACGCAGAGAAATAATATTTATTACAATTAGTTATCTCTGTGAACCCTGTGCGCTCCGTGGTCAATTTTCAGTTTTACCAGTTTCTCAATCTTTGCCCTCAAGACATTGACCAAACCATTGCATCAATCCCCAACAGAAAAAATGTCCGATCCAGCCGTCCGCCTCGCCCTGCTCTGTGAAGACCAAAGCAAAAGAACACAGGCTGCAGAACTTGCGGCCGGACTGGCAATTCCCCTGGTCACGGATGGGGACGGCTGCGATTTCCTGCTGGCCCTGACCGGCGACAGACTGGAGCTGCGGCAGGCAGGCGCGAGGTCACCGGGTCCGGTCTCCGTCGATTTTGCCGCCGGGGCCCTGCACTACCGGAGGCGATTCGGCGGCGGCAGGAAAGAGCCGCTGGCCAGGGCGGTCGGGCTCAAGGCCAACCGCTGCCCCCTGGTGCTTGACGCCACCGCCGGGCTCGGCCGGGACAGCTTCATGCTGGCCAGCCTCGGCTGCCGGGTGCTGATGATGGAACGGTCTCCCATTATCGCCGCCCTGCTGGCCGATGGTCTGCAGCGGGCGGCGCTTGATCCGGAACTCGCCGCCATCGCGGCCCGCCTGAGCGTCACCTGCGTGGACTGCCTGACCCTGGGTCAGCTGGCCCCGCAGCCTGATGTCATCTACCTGGACCCCATGTATCCGCACCGGACCAAAAGCGCCCTGGTTAAAAAGGAGATGCGCCTGGTCCGCGCCCTGGTGGGCGACGACCGCGACGCCGCACAGCTCTTTGCCTGGGCCGTCAGCCAGGGGGCGGCCCGCGTGGTGGTCAAACGGCCGCAGGGCGCCCCCAACCTCGGCAGCGTCAAGCCCGCCGCCGTCATCCCCGGCAAGAACAGCCGGTTTGACATCTACCTGCGGTAAATAACGTTTAAGCGATCAAACGTTCCAACGATCAAACGTTGGAACGCTGCAACGCTTGAACATTAAACCTGCGCCGCTTTGGCCAAGGCGCCGGTGATCTGCGCCAGCCGCTGTTCCGACAGGTTCACCGGCACCTGATAAACCAGCAGCCGGTCCATCAGCGCGGCCGAGGCCGGCAGGGCGTCCTTGTCATACACCACCCGCCGTTTGCCGTCCGGGCCGTTAAACGGCCAGCCTGATTTCGCCAGGGTGGAGCCGGCCAGCAGATGCTCCCACTTGGGATAAAAATGCCAGGTGTTGGCGCCAAAGGCAATGGCGCCGGCGCCGTTGGCCGCAAGCACCGCATTCACCGCCTTGGCCCGGTCGGCGTCCGGCAGCAGAAAGGCTATAAAGGTCGCCGTGTCGCCCTGATCATCGAGAATGGTGCGGAAGGTGACATCACCGAGCTGCGAGATCGCCTGCCGCAGGGCCGCCTTGTTCTTCTTCTGGCGGCTGATCATGTCGTCCAGCTTGGCGAGCTGGGCAATGCCGATGGCGCCCTGCAGCTCCATCATGCGGAAGTTGAAGCCGATAAAGCTGCGGCCCTCGCCGCCCCTGGTGCCGGGGTTCGGCACATGGTCATGGCCGTGATCATGGTATTCGGACATGTGGCGCCACAGGGTCGCATCATCGGTGACGATCATGCCGCCCTCGCCGGTGGTCATGGTTTTCACGGCGTCAAAGGAAAAGGTGCCGCAGGCGCCGAAGCTGCCCAGCCGTTTGCCGTCCAATGAGCCGCCTGCCGCCTGGGCCGTGTCTTCCAGCACCGGAATGCCGTGCCGGTCGGCAATGGCCTTGATTTCCCGGATGCGGGCCTGGGCCCCCAGCATGTGCACCGGGATGATGCACTTGGTCCGAGGGGTGATTTTCTTTTCCAGATCCGCCGGGTCCATGTTGAGCGTGGCATCGATTTCGGCAAACACCGGCACCGCGCCCGCATCAAAGATTGCCTCCCAGGTGGCGACAAAGGTGAAACACTGGGTGATCACCTCATCGCCGGGACCTACGCCCAGCGCGGTGAGGGCCACTTTCAGGGCCGCCGTGCCGGAGGTGACGGCCTGGGCATGCTGCACCCCGCAGTAGCGGGCGAAATTTTCCTCAAAGGTGCGGACCTTGTAAACCCCGCGCCGCTGCTCGGGAAACTCATAGCGAAAGAGGACGCCTGTATCAAGCACCTCCATGATCTCCTTTTTCTCTTCCTCTCCAAAAACCTCAAACCCTGGCATTGTTTTCTCCTGTTGGTCTTACTGGTCTTGTTGGTCTTGCTGGTCTTATTGGTCTTACTGGTCTTATTAGTCTTACTGGTCTTACTGGTCTTGTTGGTCTTACTGGTCTTATTAGTCTTATTGGTCTTATTGGTCTTGCTGGGTCTTGCTGGGTCTTGCTGGTCTTGTCGGTCTTGTTGGTCTTGTTGGTCCTGCCGGTCCGGCTGCTCACCGGGCGGTAGGAGCGGGCCATGCCCGCGATAACGGCGTTTCAACATCATCAGAGAAGGTCGCGGGCATGGCCCGCTCCTACGTTCCGAGTCTGCTCCATCGCGCCAGAGAACGGTTGCAAGATTTCTGGCCATCCCCCGGCCGGACACTCAAACCAATCAAACCAATCAAACCAGTCAGACCAGTAAGACCAGTCAGACCAATCGGACCAGCCAGACCAGTCAGACCAATCAGACCAGTCAGACCAGTTAGACCAGTTAGACTAATATCACCAGCCCTTATGGGCCAGCTCATAAACTCTGATCACATCCTCCAGACTCGGCTTGCGCGGATTGTTTTCCACCGGTCTGGTCACGGTCAGGGCGATTTTCGCCATTTCCGGGATCATGGCGGCCGGGATGCCAAGTTCATCGAGGGTGCCGGGGATCTCCACATCCTGATTGAGATCATACACCGCCTCAACCGCCATCCGGCCCGCCTCGCGCAGCGGCAGATCCTCCACATCGTAGCCCATGAGAGCGGCGATGCGGGCAAATTTCTCCGGGTTGCCGATAATATTATAATCAACCACATAGGGCAGCAGCACGGCATTGGCCAGGCCGTGGGGGATATTGAACATGCCGCCCAGCGGATAGGCCATGGCATGCACCAGACCGACCCCGGCGGTGGCCAGGGCCTTGCCGCCCAGCAGACTGCCCATCATCATGGCAGTGCGCGCCGCCAGATTATGGCCGTTGGCATAGGCCATGGCCAGATTGCCGCTGATGAGCGACATGGCCTCCAGGGCATACATATCGGAGATGGTGTGGGCTTGGGTGGAGACGTAAGCCTCCAGGGCATGGGTGAAGGCGTCAATGCCGGGCGCCGCCGTCACCCTGGGAGGCAGGGTGACCGTCAGGGCCGGGTCGAGCACGGCGATATCCGGATAGAGCGGGTCACCGTTCATGCCGCCCTTGCTTTTGGTCTTCTCATTGATGAACACGGCGGTAAAGGTCACTTCCGCGCCGGTGCCGGCGGTGGTGGGCACCATGATCTTCGGCACCCCCGGTTTCTTGATCTTGCCGAGGCCCAGATAATCCTCCGCCTTGCCGCCGTTGGTCAGCAGAATGCTGATGGCCTTGGCCACGTCCATGGCCGAGCCGCCGCCGGCGCCGATCACACAGTCACAGCCGGCCTTGGCGGCGATTGCCGCCCCTTCATCGGCCAGCCGCAGACCGGGCTCGGGATCAACGTGATCAAAAATCTCATAGGGCACGGCATGGCCGGCGAGGGGGCCGGTAATCCGGTCAAGCAGCCCCACGCTTTGCAGGCTCGGGTCAACGACAAGCATAACTTTTTTACCGCCCAGATCCAGAACCGCCTGGGCCAGATCATCAATGGCGCCGATGCCGAAGCGGATCTGGGTAGGCTGGGTGACCGTGAATTTTCGTGCTTTCATATCTGTTCCTTTTTCCCGGAGAGAAAATAAATCTTTGCTTCCTCAGCTACTTTGAGGTTAGATGTAGTGGATAAAACCTTAAGCGATTAATAGTAACGTAGCCCAAAGTGAGATAGCAACTAAAATCATGGAATATTCGCTGTCACGAACAGAAAAAAAACGACGCGCCAGAAACCTCGAACAGCTGGGCGCGGAACTGGCCGAACTCTCCCCGCAGGAGATCAGCAAGCTGCCGTGCGACCAGTTCATCAGGGACGAAATCATGGCGGTACGGGACCTGAAGGCCGGGGCCAGGAAAAGACAGCTCAAGTACCTCGCCAAGAATCTGCGCCAAA
>JACQYM010000170.1:0-4612 GCA_016208225.1 Deltaproteobacteria bacterium
AGACTGCTGCCGCGCATCCTGGCCTTTATCGCCGGCTGGAACTCGCGGGAGCTCTTTATCCTGACCATCACCGCCATTGGGCTCGGCATCGGCTACGCCACCTATCTGTTCGGCCTCTCCTTTGCCTTCGGCGCCTTTGTCGCCGGCATGGTGCTCAGCGAATCCGATTACGGCCACCAGGCCTTGAGCGATATTATCCCGTTGCGCGACATCTTCGGCCTGCTCTTTTTCACCTCGGTGGGCATGCTGCTGGACATCAACTTTCTCCTGGCCCATTGGGACAAGGTGCTGCTCATGGTACTGCTGGTGGCAGTGGGCAAAGGCGTGATCTTTGCCGGCCTCACCCGGCTGTTCGGCTACGGCAACGTGGTGCCCATCGCCGTGGCCTTCGGCCTCTTTCAGGTCGGCGAGTTTTCCTTTGTTCTGGCCCGGGTCGGCCTGGAAACAAAGGCCATCGGCAACGACATGTACTCATTCGTGCTGGCCACGGCCGTGATCAGCATGGTGGCCACCCCCTTTGTCTCGGGCTTTACCACGCCGCTGTATAAACTGAAAAAAAGGTTCTTCCGGCATGAGGCCCTGCAGACCGCCAACATGCCGGAGCAGGAACTGCGGCAGCACGTGGTCATTGCCGGCGGCGGCAGGGTCGGCCGGCATATCGCCCATATCCTGCGCCAGATCGATGTCCCCTTTGTCATCATTGAACTGAACCACCAGCGCAAGGAGGAATGCAAAGAAGCCGGGCTGCCGGTGATCTTCGGCGACGTGAGCCAGCCGGTGGTGCTGGAGGCGGCGGAGGTGAGCAGGGCCAAGCTGCTGCTCATCACCATTCCCTCGATCGTCACCACCCAGTCCATTGTCAAGCTGGTCCATCGGCAGCAGCCGGGGCTGCATGTCGTGGCCCGGGCCGAAGGGCAAGAGCAGATGAAGACCCTTTACAAAACCGGGGTTTACATGGTGGTGCTGCCGGAACTGGAAGCCGGACTTGAAATCGCGCGGCAGGCCCTGATCCATCTGCAGGTGCCGGTCACGATGATTCAGGGCTATACGGACATGGTGCGCCAGCAGCTGTACGCCCCCATTTACAACTCCCATTATGACTACCGCCTGATCACCCAGCTGAACAAGGCCAGGGACCTGCTGGAAATATCATGGGTGACGATCCCGGCGGACAGCTCCCTGCACGGCCGCACCATCAAAGACACGGCCATCCGCACCCGCACCGGGGCCTCGCTGGTCGCGGTCATCCATGGGGGCATATTCTCCCCCAATCCGACCATCGATTATTGTTTCAGCCAGGGCGATCTGGTGGCGGTCATCGGCAATGCGGAGCAGCGGGAGTCCTTTAAACTGCTGGCCGGCGGTTGAATAATTATTTTGAACCCGCCACGGCCCGGCCGCATCTTATTGCTTGCAAAATTCACAAAGGGGAGTTTGGATGATCCGAGTAGGTACTACTACAGGGTACTTTGCAAAATTAACCTTTTCTCTTCATATGCCGGAGCGGCGTAACTCAAAATGGAATAAAAACTCTTGAACCAGGTTAATTTACGGGATATCACCCTCATTTTTTTTCAGATCAGCGCCATGCTTGGCGTGGCCCTGATCTTTGGCCAGCTGATGCGCCGGCTGCGGCAACCCGCCGTCCTGGGCGAACTGATCGGCGGCATTGTCCTGGGGCCGACCGTGGCGGGTCATATCACGCCGCAGCTTTTTCACTGCCTCTTTCCGGGCAATCCGGCCGCGATCCAGGTGCGGGAAACACTGATCGGCATCGGCATGCTTTTCTTTCTGTTTGTCGCCGGCCTGGAGGTCAATCTGGAGCACCTCAGACAGAAGAGAATGAGTGTCATCCTCAGCGGTCTGCTGGGCTGCATTCTGCCCTTTGCCCTGGGCTTTGCTTCGGTGTATCTTTTTCCCCAGATATGGGGCGGACCGAATGCCGACCGCCAGCTCCTCCTGGCCCTGTTCATCGGCACCGCCCTGTCCATCTCCGCCCTGCCGGTCATCACCCGGATCATGATGGACCTCCGTCTCATCCACCAGGAGATCGGCAGCATCATCATGACCGCGGCCACCATGAATGACCTGATCGGCTGGTCGCTGTTTGCCGTATTGCTCTGCGACCTGGATTTAACCAATCCATGGAACGACATCGGCCGCATCCTGTCCGGGGTGGGGATCTTCTCGCTGCTGATTCTCGGCACCGGCCGCTGGCTGGGACGGCCTTGGTTAAAGTGGGTGCGTACCGCACTGGAATGGCCGAGCGGTTTTATCAGTGCCATCATCATCTTAATTCTGATGGCCGCGGCCCTGGCGGATATCTTCGGGGTGCATGCGACTTTCGGCGCCTTTCTGGTCGGCGTCGCCCTGCACCAGGTGTTCATGGGCAACGATGAAGAACAGGTCAAGGAGATCATTCACCAGTTCGCCGTCAGCTTCTTTGCTCCCCTTTACTTTGTTTCCATCGGTTTAAAGGCTGATTTTGCCGCCAATTTCGACCTGCAGCTGGTGCTCATCGTGATCCTGCTGGCGACCATCCCCACCTTCGTGGCTCTGGTCACCATGGCCCTGGTCACCTCCATGCTGAGCGGTCCCATGCTGCAATGGGTGCTGGGGCCCGCTGCCCCGAAAATTCTTCCGGCCGGCAAGCAGCCCTGAAAAATCGCTACTTCACCACCTTGAACTTCCCGGCCTTGGCGACGATCTCATGCCCCCCGGAACTCAGGCAGAAATCAAGGAACTCCTTCAATCTGCCGGCAGGCTCGCCCCTGGTGATCAGAAATGATGCCATTCTGATCGGGTAGGCGCCGCTGTCCATCGTCTCCTGCGAAAGCGCAATCCCGTCAAGAGCGAGGATTTTAACCCCTGGCTTGCCCTGTAACACGCTCAGCCCGATGTAGCCGATGGCGCCCGGATACTTGGCGATCTCCGCCGGCACCAGCGGGTTGACCTGGGCATAAATGGCGCCGGCGCTGAAAGGGACGTCCTTGAGCACCGTCCTGGCCATGTTGTCGTAATAGACGGTACCCTGGGCGCAGGAGACCGGCACGATCTTTTTGCCCTGGGGCCAGCCGGCCGCGCTCCACTCCTCGACCCTGCCGGTCATGATATCGGCCAGCCGGGCCATGGAGATATCATTGACCGGGTTCAGGGCATTCACGCCAATGGCCACGCCCTCCTGGGCGAACTTGAACGCCTTCAGGCTGCCGCCGGCCTGCTGCTGGTATTTATCGATTTTGTCCGTGCCGGAGCCGACGATATCACACTCGCCGGCAATCATTTTTTCCAGGCCGAAGGCCGTATCCTTGCCCTTCAGATCAAAGACAACCCCGGTTTTCTGCGTGAACGCCTCGCTCAAGGGTTTGATAACCGTGACCAGCGTAATGGAGCAGCCGTTATAGCGGATCGTCTCGGCAGCCGTGGCGCAAGCCGCATGCAGCAGCAGGATCGCGGTCAGACAGATTGATGCCATCGCAACTTTTTTCATAAATCTCCTTGTAATCTTTTTTTTTGCAATCTTCGGCAATTGTCCTGTCCGGACGCGGTGCGCACCGTCGCAGGGGCGTTCGCGAACCGCCCGGCACCGCGGCGAGATCAAGAGACTGCCTCGGCGCACACCACGGCCCGTTCACCGGTCGTCCGGCACTCATTGCCGCCGGCCGCCTTGTGGCCCTTGATCAGCGCCTGCAGGGAACAGACAACTTCCTCCAGTTCCCTGGACTGATTCTGTAAATATTCGGAGGCCCCGGCACACTCCTGGGCGCCCACGGCATTGCGTTGCGTCACCTGATCCATGCCGTTCATGGCCTGGTTGATCTGCTCAATGCCATGGGCCTGTTCCCGGGTGGCCTCGGAGATCTCGGTCACGATGCCGCTCACCTTCAACGTCTGTTCGGCAACGCCGTTGAATACCTTTTCCGCCTTGGCAACCAGTTCCTTGCCGCCCATCACCTTCTTGAGGGTATCTTCAATCAGGGCGGCGGTGCTGCGGGCCGATTCGGAAGAACGCAGGGCAAGATTGCGCACCTCATCCGCCACCACGGCGAATCCGGCGCCCACCGACCCGGCCCGGGCCGCTTCCACCGCGGCATTCAGCGCCAGCAGATTGGTCTGGAAGGCAATTTCGTCAATGGTCTTGACCACTTTGGCCGTATGCGAGCTGGAGGTGGAGATGTCCTCCATGGCCAGCACAAGATCGTGCATGGTATGTTTGGTGTCAGCCACTGTATGCCCGGCGGCGATCATCAACCGGTTTGCCTGCTCGGAGCTGTCCGCGTTCTGCCGCGTCATGGCCGCCATCTCTTCCACGGATGTCGAGGTTTCCTCCAGGGAGCTCGCCTGTTCCGAGGCCCCTTCCGCCAATGTCATACTGGCGTTCGAGACCTGCGAGGATGCCGTGGTCAGTTCCTTCGATGAGGTGTAGAGCCTGGCAATGGCCGTCTCCAGGGTGAGGCCGATGGAGCGGGAAAGAAAAAAGGAGACCAGCGCGGCCAGCGCCAGAATGGCCAGGGTGGCCGCGATGGTTTTGCGGACCACCTGGGTCATGTTGCTGTTTTCCGCGGTATCATCGTTCAAGATGCCCATGGCGCCGACGATCTCGCCTTTGCCG
>JACQYM010000170.1:4628-20058 GCA_016208225.1 Deltaproteobacteria bacterium
GCCGAGGGAATAGTCCCGGGCCTCGAACTGCACATTATGGAGAACGGCCAGTTCCTTGCCGGTCTGCAGGGTTTCCGTGAAATGATCAAGTCCGATGTCCGCCTGGTCGCCCATGGCCAGCGAAGCGGCGCCGGGCCGGGTGGCATTGCTCAGCATGAAAAAATAATCCGTGCCGGACACCTCTTTCAGACTCTTCAGGAACGAATCGTTCAGGCAGACGCCAAGCTCCAGATGGCCCTCGTACTGCCCGGCCACCATCATCGGCACAAACCCCCGCAGGACATAGCCGTCTTTGCCGTTTTCAAAGCCCCAGAAGATTTTTTTCTCCGCATTGATCTTCTGGGTGAAGACGGAATCGGCCTTGCTGTCGCCAAATCTCTCCGGCGCATGCCCCCGGGCCGCGACCCTGCCGTTCTTGTCAACAAAGATGATGTTGTTGAAGGTCGCCGTATCCTGGATGAACTGGGTCAACAGCGTGGTGATGCTTGCGCTGTCCTCGCTCAATGAGTAGAGAGAGACGGCGGACTGCAGCTCGCCGTTGTTGGCGATCAACCTGGCGGTGCTGATGGCCAGGTTGCCCACGGATTCGAGATAATTGCCGAGAAACGCGTAGTTTTCCGCCATCTCGCCGCTCAGCCGCTGATTGTTCTGGCTGCGGAGCTGCTGCATGGTGGCGCCGAGCACGGCCATGCCGGTGGCAGCGGCGATGAGGACGCACAGGATCATAATTTTCTGTCTGATGGTCAACGTTATCTTCATGACGCAGGGACTCCTTATGCGTGCTGCCCGCTTCCCGGTCAGGCAGGAAAGCGGGCAGCGGATTAACCTGGAAAACCTACTTCACCTTGAGCATCCCGGCCTTGGCGATGATCTCCTATAGGCGCCGCTGCTCACCGTCTCCTGGGAGAGCGCCACCCCGCCAAGAGTGATGATCCTGATCCCCTGCTTGCCCTCGAACACGCTCAGGCCGGTGTAACCGATGGCGCCCGGATATTTTGCGATCTCCGCCGGCACCAGCGGATTGACCTGGGCATAGATGGTGTTGGCGCCGAAAGGGGCATCCTTGAGCACGGTCTTCACCATGTTTTCGTAATGGGCGGTGTCCTTGGCGCAGGAGACCGGCACGATCTTTTTGCCCTGGGGCCAGCCGATGGCGCTCCACTCTTCGACCTTGCCGGTCATGATATCGGTCAGCTGGGCCATGGAGAGATCATTGACCGGGTTGAGCGCGTTCACCGCAATGGCCACGCCTTCCTGGGCGAACTTGTACGCTTTCAGGCTGCCGCCGGCCTGCTGCTGGTATTTGTCGACTTTGTCGGTGCCGGAACCGACGATATCACATTCGCCGGCAATCATTTTTTCCAGGCCGAAGCCCGTATCCTTGCCTTTCAGATCAAAGACAACCCCGGTTTTCTGCGTGAACGCCTCGCTCAACGGCTTGATGACCGTGACCAGCAGAATCGAAGAGCCGTTATAGCGGATGGTCTCCGCCGCCATGGTGAAAGCAGCATTCAGCAGCAGGATCGCTGTCAGCCAGATTGATGCCAGTGCAACTTTTTTCATACATTCTCCTTATGGTCTTTATGAGCAATCTTCGGCGGTTGCCCCGCGGGAGCGGTTGGCATTTTGAGGGCGGTTCGCGAACCGCCGGCAGGTTCCCGGCTGGAAGCCTGGGCACAGAAGGCCCCGGCCGGGGCAGAGGCAACGCGCCAATTCCATCCCCTCCGGAAAATACTCTATCATTTCCACATTTCGATTTTATAGGGATTTTTACGGGTTTCTTATTTTTTTTACAGGGGATTGATGGAGCCGTTTTACTACAACAACTTGATATAAAAGAAGAAAACAATATGGATGATACTGTTAGGATAAAATACCGTTCAGGAGGGCGAGGCAACAGTTAAAAATTTTAAAGGTGCTGAAAGTGCGGGGAAGAGCCCCAGGGGTCCGGCGGATATCGGCCGCTTGGCGCTGCCGCTTCGGCAGACCCTTACTGCAGGGTACGGAAGAAGTTGAACGAATCCGGGGCCCGTTCCTTGCCTCTGGCGGCAAATGCCTTGCGTAGCGCCGCCATTTCCTTTTTATGCAGGGCGACAAAGGTCAGATCGATCAGGACAAAATCAAGGCCGGCGTTTTTTACGTCCGCCATTCGGGCAAGGAGGGAAAAAGGCTTATCCGGCAGGGCCAGGGTCTGCCCCCATTTGCGCACCAGTTCAAAGCGCTCGCCCCTGGGGCTGAGAAAAATTTTGTTGAACTGGAAAAAATCAGGCTGCAGCCTGGCCGTAAAAAGCGGCGGCCGGCCGAAGATGAAGAGGCCGGTGCGGCTTTTTTTCTTATGGGCGCAGATCCCGGCCAGCGCCTCCCGGTCCGCCTCGATGGAGAGCAGCAACGGATCGACCCCCATTTCCCGCAAGAAACCCGCGGCCAGGGAGTTCAGAACATTCAGGGTGTAATCACCGGCCAGCTGCACCTTGCCGGCCGGGGAACGGCGGCCGGTCTCCGCCCCTTTGCCGGCCGGGGTCCGGAAAAGCTGCAGCTGGCCGATATGGCTGATCATCCACTGGGTAAAGCCATGGTGCACCAGTTCAGCCACGGCCTGGCGGTAAAAGGGTACCTCCGTTTCCAGGATCACCGGCGGCAGGACCCAGGTGAGGGTTTTCAGCAGGGACAGCTGCGATTTTTTCTGCTGCTTGAGCTGCCGGAAGTTCTCCGGGTCAAGGGGCACCAGCAGCCGCGCCGGCCTGTCGACCAGGGTCTGGTTAAGCAGGCGCAGATCAGCGCCCCGCAGCCAGACCGGCAGGGCGGTCGTTTCCTTTTTCTGCCGGACAGCGGGACCCGGCCTGGGAGGACGGGCCGCCGGACGGTCGGTCCTTTCCGCGGGCCCGGCGGCCAGCGCCTTGCGCACGGCCTGCGCCTTGCCGCCCCTGCCGGCCTGGGCAATCAGCTTTTTGAACTGGGCCGGCGGGGTCAGTCTGCCGCCCCGGGCCTCCATCTGCCGGCGGCTGCGCACATCCACCTTGTAAAGGGCGTCCCCGGCCTCGGCCTGCGCGCCGGTCAGCAGCAGGGAGACCGCCTCCCCCTTCTCCCCCCTGGCCAGCGGCTCGCCGTCCCGGCGGATCTCCTTCACGGTAAACGAGCTGCGCTCACCGCTTTTCTCCTCATGCAGCCGCACCCTGTCTCCCGCTTCCACCGCGTCCTGCAGCACCAGGGAGAGGCGGCCCCCCCTGGCTGTGGTCACCCGGCCGAGATAGTGGCCGATATTTCCGGTCTGAAAGGGGGTGACGGCATCAGTCGGCCGGGGGGTGAGAAAATAGCCGGCCGTGGGCCGACGGCCCATGGCGTCATGCAGCAGTCCGCGCACCTGGGGCAGGACCTCGGCCGCATTCTCCCCGGCATCGATGATCTTCCGGTAGGCCCTGACCACGCTGCCGACATAGCTGGCGCTGCGCATGCGCCCTTCGATCTTGAAGGAGACGACGCCGGCGGCGGCAAGCTGCGGCAGAAGCTCGATCGCCTCCAGATCATTCATGGAAAAGAAATAGCCGGGGTGCTGGCCGCGGCCGGCATCGGCCCAGCTGTACCGTCGGCGGCACGGCTGCACGCAGCGGCCCCGCAGCCCGCTTTTGCCGCCCAGGTAACTGGAAAAAAGACACAGCCCCGAATAGCTGAAACAGAGCGCCCCATGGACAAAGACCTCCAGCTCCACCGGGCACTGGGCATGAATCGTGCTGATCTCGGCCAGGGTCACCTCCCGGGCGAGCACCACCCGCGTAAAACCCATGTCGGCAAACTGCTGGACGTTCAGGGAATTGTGGGCGCCCATCAGGGTGCTGGCATGCAGGGGAAAGGAGGGGAAATATTTTCTGACCAGGGAGTAGAGCCCCAGGTCCTGGATGATCAGGGCATCCGGCGCCAGCTGTTCCAGGAGGGCGAGCAGCTCGACCAGCCGGTCGATCTCCTCCTCCTTCACCAGGCTGTTCATGGCCAGATAGACCTTGACCCCGTTGCGGTGGCCGAAATCGATCATGGCGGCCAGCTCCTCCGGGGTGAAGTTCTTCGCCAGGGCCCGGGCGTTGACGGCCGGGGCGCCGATATAAACGGCATCCGCCCCTTCCTCGACCGCAGTGGCAAAGACTTCAAGGGAGCCGGCCGGAGCCAGGAGTTCGGGTTTACCCGCGCCGGTTTCCTTCATGCTTCATCAACAGGCAGAATGAAGAAAAAGTTATTCCCCTCTTCCGTTGCCTCATAGCCCGCTTCGCCGCCATGCATTTCCACCACCTGCCTGACAAAGGTGAGCCCGTGGCCGGTGCCGCTGTGCCGGGCGCTGTTTTTGCCCCGGAACCCTTCCGTGTAAATGGCCTGGGCGTCCTCCGCATCAAGATGCGGGCCGGTGGTGAAGACATTGAACTTGATGCCCGAGGTGCCCGGGTTGAAATAATCGGGCAGCGCCGTGCGGCCATAGGCGATGGCCTTGCGGGGCCGGCCGTTATGATCAATGATCTCTTCCGTGTATTTCACCGCATTGGAAAAATAATTGGCATAGACCTGGGACAACAGACCGATGTCAACCCGCAGCGGAATCTGTTCAGAGGACATGTCGGTGGGCCGCTCGATGGTGATGCCCTGGGCCTCGAACCTTCTGGTGAACTGCTCCAGCTGCGGCAGGATGATCTCTTTTTCCACGAAACATTTTTTGGAATGGAGCACCAGGTGCCCCTTTTCAAAATGGTCGCGGCGGAACAGGCTCTCCAGGAAGAGGCTGCAGTTATTATGATGCCGCAGCATTTCCTGGTGATAGTCGATCAGGTCCTGATGCAGGCTGGACACCCTGTTGATGATCTCTTCGCATGATCCGTTGTTCACCAGCATGGAATCCTTCATGCTTTTCATTCTCTTTTCCAGTTCCTCCACATCAAGAATCTTGCTGCGGATGCGGTTGAAAAGATGTTTGAAATACATGTTGGGAATAATGACATTATGCTCGATATCCATCACCAGATTGTTGATGAACTTGAGATGCTTGATATTCTGGATGGTGACCCGGCGGTTATGGAGGTTGAAGCCGATGCGGGCGGCGAATTTGCCGAGGAAAAACTGCTCCTGACCGGTCAGGGCATGGGGGGCTTCCACTTCCAGCATGCCCAGCAGCAGGTCACCGCTCTTCTGGGCGGCCGGGGTTGATTCGGTCACCTTGCTGATAATGGGCACCACAAAGGCGCCCTCAACGGCATACATGGAATCGCAGAGAATGATATGGGGCGGGGCGATCACCGCCCCGGACTGCAATCCGCTGGTGTTGTCGCAGACAAACTCCAGCACATTGGTCGCCTCATTGACCAGATACAGTCTGGCCTGCACCCCCATGTACTCCCGCAGCACCGCGACACTTATCCGGTAGAAATCCTCCAGCGAACCGTATTCCTGGGCCAGATCGAAAAATGTTTTGAGAATATCATTCTGCACCGGGGTGAAATTATACTGCCCGTAATCCGCCCGCTTCTGCGCGATACGCTTCCGGATCTCCGCCAGCCGCCGGCCTTTTGTCGTTATTTCTTCCATGGGTTCCGGATCATCAGTCAAATTCCAGCACAACTTCATCCTTTTCGCCCTTCTCGCGCAGGATGACATGGACATGATCTGTGACATTCTCCTGCACATCGAGCCCCCAGTAATTGGGCTGGATCGGCAGTTCCCTGCCGCACTGGCGGTTGATCAGCACGGCGAGCTGGATGACCCGGGGCCGGCCCAGATCCATAATGGCGTCCAGGGCGGCGCGGATCGTCCGGCCGGTATAGAGTACATCGTCCACCAGGATCAGGGTATATTCCTCCACGAAAAAGGGGATCGCCGTCTTTTTCACGATGGGATTCTGGCAGACGAGGCTCCAGTCATCACGGTACAGGGTGATGTCCAGATAGCCCACGGGCACATCCGGGCCATTCTGCTCCTTGATGATCTTCTGCAGCCGGTCCGCCAGAAATACCCCGCCGGTATGGATGCCGATCAGGGCAAGTTTCTTGATGCCCCGGTTGGCTTCCATGATCTGCCTCGCCATCTGGGTCAGGGAGCGCTCAATCTCCTCGGCGCTCATAATCGTCGTGCTTTTTTTTGCCACCTCAGTTTCTCCTTATGGAATCACTTACCCCAGAAGGCGTCAATACCCCGTGCATGCACCAGATTGATCGCCTCGGGGAAGGCCTCGCACTCGGCGGCAAAAACCCTGGCCGCAATATCCTCCGGCGTGTCGCCGTCCGCGAGGGCAACGCATTTCTGCACCACGATGGGTCCCTCGTCATACACCTCATTGGCAAAATGCACGGTGCAGCCGCTCACCTTGACCCCGCGCCCGTGCACCGCCCGATGCACCTTCATGCCGTAGAAGCCCGGGCCGCAGAAGGAAGGGATAAGGGACGGATGGATGTTCAGCACATTTTTTTTGAGATGTCCGGGCGGCTCATAAAGTTTCAAAAATCCGGCCAGCAGGATCAACTCGACATCATGGTCGGCGATGATCGTATTGATGGCGTCATTGCCCACCGCATGCACGGCCGGATAGCCGTAATTTTCGGCTTTCCGCAGGCCGAGGGCGTCCTTGACATTGGAGATGACGACCGCGATGGTGCCCTGCATGGTGCCGTCTGCGATGCGCGCATGGAAATTATCCAGGGTGCGGCCGCTGCCGGACAGAAGAACTGCCATTCTCATCGGTTTTTTCCTCAGGCGAAATAGGGGTTTTTATCAACATCCACCTTGTCCAGCCAGGCGGAAATCGCCGTATCGTACCTGCTGGTCAGGGCAAAAACCTTGGCGCAGAGGCGGAACCGGGTTTTCAGGGTGGTATTGCCATGCGCCTTGATTTCCGCGATCACCACCGGATAATCGGCCGGATCAACAATGACCGTCACATCCTGGAAGTTCTTGGCCGCGGCCCGGAGCATGGTGGGGCCGCCGATATCGATATTCTCAATGGCATTGGCCAGGGTGCAGTTCGGGTCAGCGGTGGCCTTGTCAAAGGCGTAGAGATTGACGGCCACGATATCAATGGCCTGCAGGCCGTGCTCCTGCATCTGCCGCAGATGATCGGGATTATTTTTCTGGGCGAGGATGCCGCCGTGCACCTTGGGATGCAGGGTTTTCACCCGGCCGTCGAGCATCTCCGGAAACCCGGTGAACTCGGACACATCCTTGACCTTGATGCCGTGGTCCCGCATTTTTTTGGCCGTGCCGCCGGTGGAAAGGATTTCAATGCCCAGTTTGGCAAGCTCTCCGGCAAAAACTTCAATTCCTGATTTATCCGTCAGGCTGATCAGCGCCCTTTCTGCTTTTTTCATGTTGTTCTCCCGTTTTGTTTATAGAAGAAAGACATAAGGCAACAGGCATTAGACAAAAGTGAACGGAAAGAAGAAAGGCATTAGGCAACAGGCACTAGGCAAAAGGGGAAAAGAAAGGCAACAGAGGGTCATACTTTGCCGCATGAAATATCCCAACTGTCCCGCCGTTACTCGTCTTCACTTTGCTCGTCTTTTCTCTTCCCTTGACTATTTCCCTTTTGGGCGGGCATGAAACCCGCCCCTACTCCTCATATCCACTTTCGCTTACGCCCTTCCCTTTTGCCTCTTGCCTTATGCCTAATGCCTTCCCTTACACCTTTTTCGTAAATTTTCGAATCAGCCGCCGGTCCCGCTTGCCCGGCCGCTTCGGCGGCGGAAAATCGCGGCCCAGGTTGAGCAGACGCCGTTCTGCCATGCCCTTTTCCCGCATGGTTTTGCTCTCCTCTGTTTCTTCATAGAGGGTACGGGCCACCACGGCCGGGCCGCGCCGTTCGGACAGGGCCTGCACAATGACGACAAACTCGATTTCTTCCCGGACAATGCGCAGCTCGTCGCCGATGTCCACCGCCCGGGCCGCTTTCACCCTGGCGCCGTTGACATGCACATGGCCGCCGGCAACCGCCTTGGCGGCCATGGAGCGGGTCTTGTAAAAACGGGCGGCCCAGAGCCACTTGTCTATGCGTACCTTATCTTCAGTCGTTGACATAAAGTTGCTTTATCGGCAGAAATACAGGGGCAAATTACCACATTTTGTACTGCGTGGCAACGAACTTCGTTGCACATTTGCGGCTCTTGCAGTTGTGCACGTTCCGACAACCTGATCTCGGAGAGGTAACGTTGGCACCAAAAGACAAGTTCAGAATGAGTGGCTAAAGTACTTATAGTTTCGGCACTTTCTGATCAGATGACACCTTTAATTTTAGGAACGTTAAGTACTTTAGCGCACTTTAGGCACTCCTGCTGGTACCAGACCAGAATCCGCCGCAGGCCATGCCGCAGAAACAGGTTGGCGATGCCGGCAAAAAAAGGTAAATAGGGGCGCAGATGAAACTGAAAACCGTCGGCATAAAAAATATCCGTTACCCGGTGAAAATCCGGGAAAAATCGGGCGGGCTGCAGGACACCGTGGCCAGCATCACCCTCCAGGTCAGCATGCCCCGCGCCTATCGGGAAACCTGCGTCTCGGTCTTTCTCGCGGTATTGAACAAATACCAGGAAGAGATCAGCGTCTCCATCTTCTCCAGACTGCTGCAGGAGGTGAAAGACCGGCTGCTGGCCGACTCGGCCCACCTGGAGATGACCTTTCCCTATTTTCTGGAAAAACAGGCACCGGTGACGAAAACACCGGGGCTGATGGAATACACCTGCCGGTTCACCGGCGGCATCGGCGCGGGCGAGGACTTCATCCTTTCCGTCTGGGTGCCCAGCACCACCCTCTGCCCCTGCTCCAAGGAGATCAGCCGGTACGGGGCCCACAACCAGCGGGCGGAGATCAATCTCAATATCAAATCCACCGGTTTTATCTGGGTGGAGGACCTGATCAGCCTGGTGGAATCGGGGGTGTCGTGCGAGGTGTATTCCATCCTGAAGCGGCCGGATGAGAAATACGTCACCGAGCAGGCGTACAATAACCCCATGTTTGTCGAGGACGTGGTGCGCCGGGTAGCGGAACTGGCCCAGGCCCATCCGCACATCTCCTGGTTCTCGGTGGGAGTGGAGAGCTTTGAGTCCATCCACAAACACAGCGCCTATGCCTTTGTGGACAGCGATGACCTTGTTGAAGAAGGGGAGAGGCAGGCAGAAGGCAAGAGGCATAAGGCAAGAGGCAAGAGGCATAAGGCATAAGGCATAAGGGAAAGACAAAGGAACAAAACAATCTGTTTTGCCTCTTTGCCTCTTGCCTTTTGCCTAGTGCCTAGTGCCTCTTGCCTTTTGTCTAGTGCCTAGTGCCTAGTGCCTGTTGCCTCTTGCATCAAATTGCGGCGCAGATAGGCGGCCACCTTCGGCGGCACGAGCCCTTCCACCGACTCCCCCTGCCGCAGCCTGGCGCGGATCAGCGATGACGACACCGGCACCGGCTCCATGGCCAGGGAATAAATCCTGTGGCTGCCCGTGCCGCTCCAGACCCCTGCCGTTTCTTCCCGGTAATCGGGAAAGCAGCGGCCCACCACGCCGGCCACGCTCTGCCGGCCATGGGAAGGTCGGTCGATCACGACAAAGGAGGCGTTGTCCAGCAGCTCGGCGTATCGGTTCCAGGTGGTGATTTCGGCAAAGGCGTCAAGCCCGATAATAAAAAAAAATTCCGCCTCGGGCCCCAGACTCTGCCGGAACTGGGACAGGGTATCGACCGTGTAGGAAGGGCCGGGGCGCAGCCCCTCTATTTCCGAGACGACAAAGCGCGGCTCTTCCTCGACTGCCGCCAGGCGCAGCATGGCCACGCGCCGGGCAAAGGGGGAGATGAGCTGGCCCGCCTTATGGGGGGGCAGGGCCGCGGGGATGAAGTAAAGCAGATCAAGGCCGAGCTGCCGGAGGGCGGCGCGGCCGACTGCCAGGTGACCGATATGGACCGGATCAAAGGTGCCGCCGAACAGGCCGATTTTTTGCATGGCAGAAGCCCGGGAGTCAGGAGACAGATGACAGATGACAGATGACAGATGACAGGAGTCAGGAGACAGGAGACAGGAGCCAGGTTTACGGTTTACGGTTTACGGTTTACGAAAACCATATCTGCAAATTTTACTCTTTGCAAGAGGTGTAAACCGTAAACCGGCAACCCCCTGTCTTCCGGCTTCTGCCTCAGCCCCTCACCTGGCCCTCGCCGTAGACGATGAATTTCCTGGTGGTCAGCTCTTTGAGCCCCATGGGCCCGTAAGCATGCAGCTTGGTGGTGCTGATGCCGATCTCGGCTCCCAGGCCGAACTGGCCGCCGTCACTGAAGCGGGTGGAGGCGTTAATCATGACCGCCGAGGCGTCCACCTCCCGCAGAAAGCGCTGGCCGTTGGCATAGCTGTTGGTGATGATCGCCTCGGTATGCTGGGAACCGTGGCGGGCAATATGCTCCAGGGCGCTGTCCAGACCGTCCACCACCCGGACGGCCAGGATCAGATCAAGAAACTCCATGCCCCAGTCGCTGTCAACGGCCGGGACGGCAAAGGGCAGCAGGGCGCAGGTCCTGGCGCAGCCGCGGATCTCAACCCCGGCCCGGCGCAGTTCGGCGGCAACTTTCGGCAGGAAAGTGTCGGCGATTTTTTCATGCACCAGCAGGCTTTCCAGGGCGTTGCAGACCCCGGGCCGCTGCACCTTGGCGTTCATGACGATGTTGATGGCCATGTCATGATCCGCGGTGTCATCGACAAAAACATGACAGACGCCCTTGTAGTGCTTGAGCACCGGGATGCGGGAATTTTCCGCGACAAAACGGATCAGCCCCTCGCCGCCGCGGGGAATGATCAGATCAATCTGTTCCTCCAGGCCCAGCATGAAGGTGACGGCGGCGCGGTCCGTCACCGGAATCACCTGGATGGCCGCGGCATCGATATCCTCCGCGGCCAGGGCGTCCTGCAGCACCCTGGCCAGGGCCAGGTTCGAGTGGATGGCCTCGGAGCCGCCCCGCAGCAGAATGCTGTTGCCCGCCTTCAGACACAGGGCCGCCGCATCCACCGTGACATTGGGCCGCGATTCGTAGATCATGCCGATCACCCCGAGGGGGATGCGCATGCGGCCCACCATGATGCCGTTCGGCCGCCTGATCATTTCCGTCACCTCGCCCACCGGATCAGGCAGGGCCGCAACCTCGTGCAGGCCGCTGATCATGGCGGCCATGGCCTTGTCGGAGAGATCGAGCCGGTCCAGCATGGCGCTGGACAACCCTTTTTGCCGGCCCGCCTCCAGGTCCTTGTCGTTTTCCGTGCGGATGAACTCCCGCCGCTCCATCAGGGCGTCAGCCATGCGCAGCAGAACCCCGTTTTTCCGCTCCGCAGACAGGCTGCGCAATTTCCGCGCCGCCCGCTTGGCCTCAATGGCCATGGTTTGAATGGTCTGCTGCATGGCGTTCATGTCTCACTCACCTCTGTGCATATATAAATTTTCAGGCTCATGGCTGTTGGCTCATGGCTCATAGCGGATGGCTCATGCCTTTTGCCTATTGCCTATTGCCTTCTGCTTGTTGCCTTCTGTTTGTTACCCATGAGCCATAAGCTATGAGCTATCAGCCATCAGCCAACTCACAGTTTCACCAGGTTATCCCGGTGAATGACCTCGTCACTGTCCTTGAAACCGAGAAGCTCCTCGATCTCCGAGGTATGCCGGCCATGGATCTTGGCGATGTCGGCCGAATCATAGTTGACCAGACCGGCGGCAATGGCCCGGCCGTGCGCGTTCAGGCAATGCACCGGATCGCCCACGCCGAACTTGCCTTTCACCTCCCGGATGCCGGAAGGCAGCAGGCTTTTCCCCTGCTCCAGCAGGGCGCGGCAGGCCCCGTCGTCTAAAACGAGAAAACCCTTGGGCCGCAGGGTAAAGGCGATCCAGTGTTTCCGGCTGGCCAGCTTCTGCGGTTTGGGGAGGAAAAAGGTGCCGATTGCCTCGCCGGCAAAAAGCCGCTGCAGGATTTCCGGCTCGCGGCCCGGACCGATAAAGGAGCAGCCGCCCTTGGCCGCCACCATGCGGGCCGCGAGAATCTTGCTGCGCATGCCGCCGGTGCCGATGCTTGACCCGCAGATGTTGCCGGCCATGTTTTCCACATCCTCATTGACCTCGGCCACGGTATGGATGCGGCGGGCTTCGGGATTGGTGCAGGGATTGCCGGTGTAGAGGCCGTCCACGTCGGTCAGACAGATGAAGACATCGGCGTCGATGAGATTGGTGACCATGGCGCCCAGGGTATCGTTGTCGCCGAAACGCAGTTCCCTGACCGACACCGTATCGTTCTCATTGATGATGGGCAGGATACCCCATTCAAACAGGGTGGACATGGTATTTCTGATATTGAGATAGCGGTCGCGATGGGCAAGATCATCATGGGTGAGCAGCACCTGGGCCACCTTCTGCTCGTAGCGCTCAAACAGGTCCTCGTAGCAACGCATCAGGCTTGACTGGCCCACGGCGGCGGCGGCCTGTTTTTCCCGCATCCTGAGCACCCGGTTATCCAGGCCGAGCTTCTGGCGGCCCGAGGCCACGGCCCCGGAACTTACCAGGATGATCTCCCGGCCGCTGTCGCGCAGAAAAACGAGTTCACGGGCCAGATTCTCCAGCACATGATGATTCAACCCCGAAGCGGTGGTGAGCACGGCGCTTCCCACCTTGACCACCACCCGCCTGGCCGACTGGAGAAAGCTCCTGCGTAATTCGATGCCTTTATCCTGCGGAACCTGAAACGTCATATTACTCTGCCGTGCTTTGAACCTCAATATCCTGCAGGAGTTGGGCGATCCTCTCCTGCAATAGACCGAGCCCCTCGCCGGTAGCGGCGGAAATGGGCAGCACCTCAATGCCTTCGCTGCGGAATCTGTTCCGCAGTTCGTCAAGCTGCGCCTCGCTGTCAAAAAGGTCTTTTTTATTGAGCAGCACCAGCCGTTCACGGCCCATGAGCTGCTCATTATACAGCTCCAGTTCGCGCTCCAGGGTGTGGTACTGGGCCAGCGGATCGTTTTCCCGGTCCGCCCCGTCAATGACCTGCAGCAGGATACGGGTCCGCTCAATGTGGCGCAGAAATTTATGGCCCAGGCCGGCACCCTCATGCGCCCCTTCGATAAGGCCGGGAATATCGGCAATGATACATTGGCCGCCTTCTGCCAACGGCATGACGCCGAGCTGGGGTTCAAGGGTGGTGAAAGGGTAGGCTGCCACCTTGGGATTGGCGGCAGAAAGTCTGGAAAGCAGGGTCGATTTCCCTGCATTGGGAAGGCCGATCAATCCGACATCGGCCAGGAGTTTCAGTTCAATGCGCAGCCAGCGCTCCTCACCGGGTTCCCCCTTGCCGGCCCGGTGCGGGGCCCGGTTGGTGGAGGTGGCGTAATGCACATTGCCGCCGCCGCCCTTGCCGCCCCTGGCCACGACGATTCGATCATGCTCGTGGGTAAGATCAGCCAGCACCTCGCCGCTGTCCGCATCCTTGATGATGGAGCCGACCGGATCCAGGAGGAGATAGTCGCTCTCCGCCGTCGGGACCGCCTTTGGGAACAAATTTCTCCCGGCGGAAACTGATGCATCCCTTTCCCCCGTCGCCGGCCTTGACAAAAAATTTGGCTTCATCAATGAATGCCATAGGTAACCGCCATGAGGGAGTAAAGCATCAAAAAACTTATACGGCAGCGACGGGATAAACGCTCACCCTTTTGCGATCTTTGCCGAACTTCTCATAGGTTACGATACCGTCAACCTTGGCATAGAGGGTATAATCACGCCCCAGACCGACATTGGAGCCGGGATGAATTCTGGTGCCGAGCTGACGGACAAGGATATTGCCGGCCCTGACCACCTGGCCGCCGAATCTTTTCACCCCTCGCCGCTGGGCATTACTGTCTCTGCCGTTCTTTGAACTGCCACCTGCTTTCTTATGCGCCACTGTAGGACCTCTTGAATAAAAGCGGGATCAGGCAGGCAACATGCTGCCCATGCCCCGTGCAAACTTTATAATGAAATCTCTTTAATTTCCAAAGCGGTAAAAAGCTGACGATGGCCTTTTTTCAGCCTGTAGCCTTTGCGGCGCTTCTTCTTGAAGACCAGTATCTTCTTGCCCTTGCCCTGCTCAACGATCTGCGCCGTTACTCTGGCGCCGTCGACAGCGGGCTGCCCCACCTTGACCTCAGCGCCTTCAGCCACCAGCAAGACATCATTCAACTCCACGGTATCGCCCACTTCACCGGCAAGCTTTTCCACACGCAGACGCTCGCCCGCTGACACCTGATACTGTTTACCGCCGGTACGAATTATCGCGTACATTTCTTCCTCCAACACCAGAACGAATAATGATTTGTATCTCCTGCACATGCAGACGGACAGACAGCCGGCTTCGGCGGGCAGGAGTTATATCTAAGAAACGGAAACAGTCATAAATACCACAATGAACAAATTTGTCAAGATTGATTTTATCCGGACAACCCCTTCCCCATCCTCTTCCCAGGTCAACGGCATGGGCCCCTTGACCCATGCCGGTTTTCCGGCACGGGCCGGGGCCACGAACTGTCCGCCAAGGCCCGGATTCCGCCCTGCCCCGCATGACAACCGTAAAGCCGGCATCCCCAAAAAAAATGCTCACGTTTACGGCATTGTTTTCCGATTTATTTTTGCACACGCATCTGCTAGCGTAACCGTAAATCGTAATCTTTTTCACAATCCGGGGAAACTCATGATACGCCTGCTTTCCATACTGCTCTCCCTGCTGCTGCTTTTTCACCCCTGGCCGGCGGCAGCCGCTCCTGACCAGCCCGCCTTTGCCCGGGGCAGGGAACTCTTTCTGGCCGGGGATTTTGCCGCAGCCCGGCAACATCTGGAACAGGCCTTCCGTGCCGACCCGGCCAACCCGGACATCAATTTCTATCTCGGCCGCACCGCCTTTGAGCTCGGCGATTATGAAACCGCTCTCATGGCCTTTCCGACACCATCCTCGGCCTGCAGCTGACCGGCCCCACGGCCACCCCGACGGATGATCTGGTCCTTGACACCACCGCTGTGGTCAATCATGTCTATCTCTTCGAAGAGCCGCGGCTTTCCTGGAAAACGACCTTCACCGACTACAACGCCTTTTACCAGGACCGGCATGATCTCGATGTCTACTACTACAGCCTGGGCAGCGGGCCGGTGTGGCGCCCGGGCAACTGCCTGTGGAACAACCAGGTGATTGCCAAGCATATCGATGTGGAGCACGACCGTTATCTCGACGCCGCGGGCTTTGCCTCTTTTTTCACGCTGCCGGCCGGCCCCGGCCTCCTGCTCACGGTGGGCGGCCGTTTTGAGGAGAAAAACAACTATGAGGATGCCTTCAAGGATGCCACCAACACCATGCTCCATTTCAATCCGCTCCTGAGCGTGGGGCCGAACCGGTTGAGCGCCTTTTTTTACCGGGAAGAGGAAAACGCTGATGCCGCGGTTTTCAGTTA
>JACQYM010000170.1:20094-22832 GCA_016208225.1 Deltaproteobacteria bacterium
GCAGCTTCAGCTCCCAGCAAAGCGACTACCGCGCCCCGGACCCCTTTTTTCTGGTCAATCGGGCCGACACGATCCAGGAATTGAAGGCCGGGGTGTCCAAACTGCTCTGGCAGTCGGAGGCCGGCCACCGGAGTCTGGCCGGCCAGCTGATCTACAGCCACCTGGAATCCGAATCCAATATCGATATCTACACCTACCGCAAGAACGTCGTCTCCCTTTCCTGCACCCTGGGATTTTAATATGTCCGTCTGCGGCAAGCACCGAGGAACACCTGTCATGAAACAAAGCGCCTTCCGCCCTGCACTCCTGCTTCTCCCCGTCTGCGCCCATCTCCTGTTTTTGCTCTGCCTGCCCCCCACCCTGCGGGCCGGGGAACTGCCCGAGGCGGCGGCCACGGTGGTGGCCCTGCGCGGCGAGGTGCAGGCCGTCAGCGGTGCCGGCGAAAGCCGCAGCCTGACCGTCAAGTCCCCGGTCCATAAAGAGGACACCATCAGAACCGGCAAAGCCGGCCGCCTCCAGCTCCTCTTTACCGACAACACCATTTACAGTCTCGGCCCGGACAGCGAGATGAAAATCGCCGAGTACCGGTGGCAGGCCGAGGAAGGCAAGGGCGCCTTGAAAACCAGGGTAAAGGAAGGAGTTTTCCGGGTGATGGGCGGCGCCATCACCAAGGGCTCCCCGCAGAACTTCACCACCGAGACCCCGGCCGCCACCATCGGCATCCGGGGCTCCATGTATGCGGGCACCGTCACCTCAACTTCCCTTTCCGTGCTGTTCCAGGGCGGCAAGGGCATTGAGGTGACCAATGGTTTCGGCACGGTGGCCATCACCAGGCCGGGCCACGGCACCCGGGTGCAGCTGAACAGCGCGCCCGAACCGCCGCGCCGGTTCAGCGAACAGGAGGTGGCGGCCTTCGGCCGGGAGGTGACCGGCGACGACGGCGACAGCGGCGGGGAGGCGGAACAGGAGACAACCGGGGAGGAAGAAGAAACAGGCACGGAGGAGAGCGCCCCGCAGGATGACCAGACCGGCGCCGGGGAAGACGGGGCCGCAACGGAGCCCCCGGCCGATACTGCGGCTGACGAACAGACCGGGACCGCGGCGGTGACGGACCTCGCTGCCGTCACCGAGGCCGTGCCGGTTGTCGCGCCGGTTATCGACATCCCGCCGCCCAATGAATTCGCCCCAGCCATTGACACCACCGCCCCGGTGGTCATCCCGGCTGACGGGATTGTCAGTTACACGGGCAGTATGGCCGGCACGGCAACCAAAAGCGACGGCGCCACCGCCGCCATCAACGAGGCCGTCTGGCTGGAAATCAACTGGCATAATGGCCGGGTGCTGGGCCGCATTCTGGGCCGGGATGGGGAACCGCCCGTTTTCTTTATCGGCCGGATGAGCGGCAGTCAGATTGTCGATATCATCATCATGGGCGACAACATCGCAGGGACGGCAACCGCCACCGACCCGCATACCCTTACCTTTGTCAGCGGCGCTGGCAGCGGCTCCCTCTCCGGCGCCGGTCTCGAACTGCTCAGCATGACCGCCGCCGGGGCAAGCTATGCCATCGCCCCGGCCGACCAGCCGCTGCATGATACCTGGTCCCTGCGCGGCTCGGCCACCATGGACCCGCCGGATGGGGCGGACGAGGTCTCCCCGCGGGGCGTCAGCACGTGGAAAGGTTTTGTGGCCGGGGTTGCCGAGGACACGGCCGCCCCGGACTCGAACCGGCGGCTCTTCCTGAACAGCAGCGCCGCCGACTTCGCCTTTACCGTGGACAAGGACAACGGCACGCTGAACGGCACCCTGTCCGCCAAGGATGTAAACGGTTCGATCGCGGGCCTGCTCAACGTCGGCCTGGGCGGGGCGCTGCCCTCGGCCTTTGTTCTGTCGGACAATCTGGCGGCCGAACTGGGCTGCGCCGCCGGGGACTGCGTCAACACCAGTCCCGCCGGACCGGGAGGGTTGAAAAAGTACGGCAACTATCTGCTCTCGGCCAGGCCGGAGGACAACATTGACAGCGACTACGTCACCTGGGGCTACTGGGAAGTCGCCTACCAGGATCCGGCCAGCGGCGCCCAGTATCATTCCCATGTCCCCGGTTCCCGCTGGATTGCCGGCGAACCGACCCCGGCTGCCGAGGTAAACGGCCTGGTCAGCGCCAACTTCATCGGCCACTACTCGGGCATGGCCCTGGCGAGCAAAATCGACCCGGCGGCGGCCCAACAGCTGAGCGATCTGCGGGGCACCTTCAACATCGACGTGGACTTCGGCAACATCAATGTCGCCAGCGCCGTGCAGGGGACCATCGACCTGGGCGAGATTGTCCTGGCCGTGAACAGCGGGCCGGCCGGCAACGCCTCTGTCAACGGTTTCAGCAACACCGTCAACGGCGTGACCGGCCCGACCGGGGTCATGACAAACAGCAGCTTCAACGGCGCATTTTACGGGCCGAACGCCAGCGCCATCGGCGGCAATTTCCATGCGAAATTCAGCTCCGGCCGAAGCTACACCGGCATTTACGGCGGCAACCGTTAGCTGGGGGGCGGTTCACGAACCGCCCCTCCGCACTGGAATTTCATTGTCTATTAATGCGACCAGGCAGCGGCCCACATGATATCATCCCTGCTCAAACCCTCATCCTTCAAAATCGGCTGCCTGACGGTGCTGGCCGCGGTCTGTCTCTTTTATTCCTTCGGCAGCGGCAAACCGCAGCTCCTGGCCTCCTTTGACAACCG
>JACQYM010000171.1 GCA_016208225.1 Deltaproteobacteria bacterium
CGCTGAATAGAACATTCCCGTTCAAACAGATGCATGACATTGCCGTGCCGGTCGGCCAGGATCTGCACCTCAATATGCCGGGCCGCGGGGAAATAGCGCTCCACCAGCAGGCGCGCATCGGCAAATGAGGCATGGGCCTCCCGCCGCACGGCCAGAAAGGCGTCGCGCAGGTCATTGATATAGGTGACAATGCGCATCCCCTTGCCGCCGCCCCCCGCGGCGGCCTTCAGCATCACCGGCAGGCCGATGCCGGCGCACACCTCCAGGACCGCATCAAAATCCTCCAGGGCCTCTGTTGTGCCCGGAATCACTGGCACGCCTTTTGCCATCATGATTTTGCGGGCCATGCATTTATTGCCCGTCAACTCGATAACCTCCGGCTCCGGGCCGATGAACACCAGGCCCGCCTGCCGGCAGAGGCCGGCAAACCTGCTGTTTTCCGCCAGAAAACCATAGCCGGGGTGAATTGCCTGCACCCCGGCCCTGCGGCCCACCGCCAGGATTGCCTCCATGTCGAGATAACTTCTGAGGGCAGGCGCCGGGCCGATGCAGTAGGCCTCATCCGCGCAGCGGACGTGCAGGGCCTTTCTGTCCGCCTCGGAAAAGACGGCCACGGTGGCAATGCCCATTTCCCGGCAGGTGCGCATGATTCGCACCGCTATTTCACCGCGGTTTGCTATGAGGATTTTGGTGAACATCGGTAAAGCGCCTTTTCACCACAGAGCTCGCAGAGAGCACAGAGAAAATTTAATCGCGAAGAGTTCACGGTTACCGGTTTACAGTTTACGGTTCACTGTCGTTTCCCTGACCGTAACCCGGTAACCGGCAACCGTAAACAGAAGACATCGGGTTACGGCCCCGCTCATCACAACGGCATATTGCCATGTTTTTTGCGGGGATTCTTCACCATTTTTGTTTTCAGGCGGTCAAGGGCCATGATCAGTTTCCAGCGGGTATCCTCGGGCATGATGATCTCATCGATATAGCCCCTTGACGCCGCCACATAGGGATTGGCGAAACGCTGCCGGTACTCGTCCAGCTTTTCCTGGCGGAACCCTTCATCCTGCTTGGCAAGCTGCCGGCGATAAATGATATTGACCGCCCCTTCCGGACCCATGACGGCAATTTCCGCCCCCGGATAGGCGAAATTATAATCGCCGCGGATATGCTTGCTCGACATGACACAATAGGCCCCGCCGTAGGCCTTGCGGGTGATCAGACAGATCTTGGGCACGGTGGCCTCGCAATAGGCATACAGCAGCTTGGCCCCGTCGCGGATGATGCCTTCCAGCTCCTGATCCTTGCCGGGCAGGAAGCCGGGCACATCGACAAAGGTGATGATCGGGATATTAAAGGCATCGCAGAAACGGACGAACCTGGCACCCTTGCGGGATGCAGCGGTATCGAGGGCCCCCGCCAGATGGGCGGGCTGGTTTGCCACCATCCCCACCGACCTGCCGTTCAGCCGGGCAAAACCGATGACCAGGTTGGCGGCATACCCGCTCTGGATCTCGAAAAAGGAGCCTTCATCAAACACTGTCCTGAGCAGCGCTTTCACATCATAGGGCACCCGGGTATCGGCGGGAATGAAATTATTGAGCAGCGGCTCCCGCCGACGCGGGTCTTCAAAGCATTTGCGGACCGGACTCACTTCCAGATTATTTGCCGGGAGATAGTCGAGAAGTTCACGGATGAGCACGATGCATTCCTTGTCATCCGCCGCAACCAGATGGCTGACCCCGCTCCGCTGCTGATGGGTGCTGGCCCCGCCCAACTCCTCCTTGCTCACCTCCTCGTGGGTTGTGGCGCGGATCACTTCGGGACCGGTGACAAACATGTGGCTCTGTCCTTCCACCATGACAATGAAATCCGTAAGGGCCGGCGAATAGCTCGCCCCGCCGGCGCAGGGGCCCATGATGGCTGAAATCTGCGGAATGAGCCCGGAGGCCAGGGTGTTTTTCAGAAACAGGGTCGCCACTCCGGCCAGGCCGCAAACCCCTTCCTGGATACGGGAACCGCCCGAATCATTCAGGCCGATGAACGGAGTGCCGAGCTGCATGGCCTTGTCCAGCACCTTGCAGATCTTGTTCGTATTCGCCTCGGAAAAGGTGCCGCCCATCACCCTGAAATCCTGGGCATAGGCGTGCACCAGGCGGCCGTTGATCATGCCGCTGCCGGTGATCACCGCATCGCCCGGTATCCGCTTCTTTTCCATGCCGAAATCATGGCAGCCGTGGGTGACAAAACGGTCAATCTCCTGGAAAGTTCCCTCATCAAAAAGAAATTCCAGCCGCTGCCTGGCAGTCATGAGGCCGCGGCCCTCTCGTTCCTCAGCCTCCGCCTCTTCCCGGTCCGTCATCTCCAGGTTTCTGCGGGCCAGCTCGTCGTAGGAATCGAACTCATTCATAATCTGTCACCCCATTCTCCTCCATGGTCGGCCAGGATGTCCGCAGGATGCGGCCGATCTTTTCCTCAACCTGCATCAGCTGCTGCCGGGCAAGTCTGACCTCCACGCAGGTTTCCTGAAAATTCCGGTACAGGCGCGCCAGGCAGATTTCATGGGCAAGGGCGGCGGAAGCCTCCAGGGTGAGATCTTCCAGGACTTTCATATCATCTTCCGTAAAGATTTCATTGGAGGTCTTGCTCACGTTTAAAACGCCGATGCTTTCGCCCGCATGGCTGATCAACGGCATGCTGATCAAGGAATTATTCCAGTACTGACCGGGATCAGGGGAGCGATTGAGCCCCTCCTCCCGCTCAATGTCCTGAATAAAAACAGGCTTTTTGCCGAGAAAACACCGGCCCGACACACTGACTTCGCTGATCGCCTGGATCTGCCCGAGAATCTTCTCCCTGTTTTTGCCGAAGGCCGCCTCCACGCGCAGAACGCCGCGATCAAAAATCATGATTGAGCCTTTTTCCACCTCAAGGCACTCCATGCAGGCGGCAAGGATGGTATCAAGGGTCAGGCTGACGCTGTTGGCCGTTGTGCTGCCGGCAATCCTGTGCATTCCCTTGATTTTTTTCTGTTCAATGCGCATCTGCCGTAAAAGTTTCTTATTTTCCACATCCGCGGCAAACTGTCCGGCAAGTTTACGGAAACTGCCGTACAAGGCCTGGTTCAACGCCTGCAGCAGCTTTCTTGCCGCCTGGTCCGACAGATGCATGAGTGACTGAAAGTCCGGACCACCAGATACATTCTGGACAGCGACTGCCCCTGCCGCACGATTATCTCGCCTGCCTCAACCACCTCTTGCTCAAGACAGGGCAGCACCGAGGCGCACTCCTGGTCCGTCAATTCAGCAAAAAAATGGAGCCCGCGCAACAGTTGGCAATCACAGGAAGCTGACATGAATTATTCTCCGGTTATCAGGCAATTAAACAGCAAAGGCGCCGCGCCGTAAAACAATCCCTCCTTCCGGACGGGCAAAAAGACGGGCCAGGTGCAGGGGCATTGGCGGGCGGAACCGGAAAACATGAGAATATTCGAGAAGTTACAAGATGCGCCGTTTCTCATATCCCTCGACATGACACCATTTCCGGAATTTTTACTGTTCCAGCAGGCAGATGGGAAGGAATAAAAAATTACACAATGATGCAATAATAGTTGTCAAGGTTTGAATAAATATTGTTTTATTTTTATATAAAACGGTATTCGCCATTGCTTCTACCGATAGCTGATGTCATAATAATTTATTAACAATCAAGTTTAGTTATCCCGCAATAACCGGAATTTCCCGCGGAGAGCACAGAACCCCAAAGCCAACTAACTGTAATGAAAAATATTTCTCCGTGATCTCCAGGTGTTCTGTGATGAATAACAGCCTTTTTTTCATTAAATTTTCCTGGTACTGTTGAACCGCAATCATTGTGAACGAGGGGGAAAAATGGCCAGTGAACAGCCGATTATTGAACGAAGGCAGCACAAACGATATCTTGTCAGGGACGGCACCTATGCCTTTCTCCGGCCTCCTGCCAACAAAATAGGCCAGATCATCGATATCAGCCTTTCCGGGCTCGCCTTCTGCTATTTTTCCACGAACGGCGCCTCCAGGGAAGGTAACGGCCTTGATCTCCTGGCGGATGAGGGAATCTGCCTGGAAGATCTCCCCTATACCACCATTCATGATTTTGTCCTGCCGAGCGAGCAGCCCTTCAGCCAGATCACCATGCGCCGGCGCTGCATCAAATTCGGTCCGTTAACTGCCAAACACCGGGAATATCTGCAGAGAATCATCGATAAATACGGCCAGGAAAAAGAAACAGCAAACAGGATATAGTATTCCCTTCCCGTTTCCCAATCCGTCTCATTGCAAGGAGTCGCCATTTGATGAACAACGCCGGACAGCTCGCTTACCTCTTCCCTGATGTCGGGACATCTTTCATGGACCACCATGTTATTTTCAGCGAAAACGGCCGGCTCAGCCCCGCCATCCTCGATTATGCCGAAAAAATTGTCTGCAGCGCCGACGAGGCCCTTGAACTGCACAACTGCCGGGCCTTTTATTACGTGCAACAGGGCATCATCGAAGTTTCCTATACTGCCGAAGAAACAAAAATTACCGTTGCTTTAATGGGCAGCGGCAATTTCTTCGGGGAAATCGGTTTTTTTGACGGCGGTTCCCGTGTCCGTGATATCCGCGCCACGGAAGATGCGGAGATTTACCGCTTTGACGTAGATATCGTAGAAAAAATGTACCGGGAGAACCCTGCCCTGTATGGCAGTCTGGTTACCGCCTTAACCCAGCTGATCTGCAAAAAGTTCAGAAGGGTCCTGGAAGAAAACGAACCCCTGGTCGGCTATGCCGCCTCCCTTTCCACGCGCCGGCGCTCCTTCACCGGCTCCAAGCCCCTGCCGGCCAGACTGCTCAAGAGTCCCACCTGGTTTAAGGTGAGCGGTGAAATTGAAACATTGAAAGCGGAGCTGTTTAATATTTCCTATCGCCTGCTGGAAGACACCTCATCGGACGAGCTTGATGAGAAAACCAGCCGGGACTGCTTCCTGGTTCTTGACGCCATTAACGGCAGCCTGGCCGATTACAAAATGATGATGGATACGCAGGAAGACAGGGACCTCATGTGGGGCTTCATTTTCAAGGAAATTTTCCCCTATATCATGCGCAGCCGCTTTGTGGAAAGGGCCTATTACAAACCAAAGGGCTATGCCGGTGATTTCCTGATGATGGAGCATATTTATCAGGACCATCCCGATGGCGACGGAAAACTGGGCAAGATCGTTGACGCCTGGTGTCTGCAGAGACCGGGCGCCAAGGCGATAAGGGGACGAAGAAAACTTCTTTCCGGCCAGCTGGCCAAACTGAGCCGTTCTTTCCTGGGCCGGGGCTCCCGCATCCGGGTGATGAATCTGGCCTGCGGCCCCAACCGCGAACTCTTTGACTTCCTGGCAGCCTGTGAATACAGCCAGGCCATCGAGGCGCTCTGCGTGGACATCGACTCCGAGGCCCTGCAGTTCACCAATCAGTACGTCAATGTCTTTCCCCATGGGGCGTCAATCCGGCTGATGAATGAAAATCTGGTCAAATGGTCGCTTGGCCGGGTGAGCCATGAGATCGGCAAACAGCATATCATCTACTCCGCGGGTCTCTGCGATTATCTGGACCGGCGTCTCTTTCAGGCCATGATCAAACGCTGCCACGAACATCTCGAACCCGGCGGCAAGCTCCTCCTGGGTAATTTCGCCCCCTACCCCGACCAGATCTTCATGGACGAGATCCTGCACTGGCAGCTTCTCTACCGCACCCGTGAGGATTTGCAGGATATTTTCATGGAGACCCCCTTTGGCGGCAACATAGAGATCCTCGCCGAGGAGGAGGACGTCAATCTCTTTGTCCTTGCCACCAAAGAATGATGAATGGAACGGATCGCGCCGAAGTATAGGCCGGTGTACGACCAGGAGATCAAAAACCTCTTTCTGCAGAGATCGTTTATCTTCTTCTGGCTCGGGATCGTCTTTTTCCCTCTTTTTTCACTGCTTGACTCATTCGCGGCCCGGGAACATTTCGCCGTTTTTCTCGCCTACCGCGTCTGTCTGGCCTTTATCCTGCTCCTGTTTCTGATCATCCTGCACAGGGTAAACGGCCATCTCCTCACCCTGTCCTTCACCTTAATCGCCTATCTGCTCGGCGGGTTGACCATCACCCTGATGGTCCTGAAAACCGGAGGCTACAGCTCTGCTTACTATGTGGGCCTGCTGCTCATTTCCGTCGGCGGCTTTGCCCTGCTGCCCCTGACGATCGGGCAGGCCGCCTTTGCCGGTTTCTGCCTCTATTGCGTCTATGCCGTCCCCGTTTTCATGTTCAGCCGGCCGACCGCGGATAATCTGAAAATTTTTTTCACCAACAGTTTCTTTTTTCTTGCCATCATCATGGTCAGCCTCGTGCAGTGCAAGCAGGAAACCAAGGCCAGGATGAGAAAATTCAAACTGAACATGAATCTCAAATCCCTGAACGAAGACCTCTCCTTTTACACCCATAATCTGGAGGATGAGGTCGGGAAACGGGTGAAAAAAATCGAGGAGTCGGAGCTGCATTACAAAGAGCTCTATGAAAATATTCTTGACCTCATCGTGCTGATTGACAGCAATGCAAAGATCCTGGTGGCCAATCAGCACTTTTACAGCACCATCGGCCGCAGGCCGCAGACCGTGATCGGCATGTCCCTGCTCAACATCGTGCACGCCGACAATTTGAGCATGGTTGTTGACGGCATGCTGCCCAGGCTTTTCCAGGGTGAAGCGGTGAAGGACTTTCAGTTTGTCATCCAGGGACAGGGCGAAAGGCTGCTCGATGTTGAATGCAATGCCAAGAAAATATTAAAGGAAGGCAGGGAGCTCGGATTCCAGCTGATCATCAGAGACATCACCGAAAGAAAAAAAATGGAGAAAAAGCTGCTGGAATCCTATCGGCTCATCGACAGGTCCCGCACCACGGCAATCCTTGCCCTGGCAAAGCTTGCCGAGTTCAGAGACAAGGATACGGGCTGCCATCTGGAACGGATCAGGGAGTACTCCAAGATCCTGGCCGCGGAACTGGCCAAACAGCCCTCCTACCAGCATTACATCACCCGGGAGTACATTGACGATATATACCTCTCCTCCATTCTGCATGATATCGGCAAGGTCGGCATACCGGACTATATTCTCCTGAAACCGGGAAAACTGACCATGGAGGAATACGAAACCATGAAGTGCCATTCCGTCTATGGGGGGGACGCCTTATGCGAAAGCGAAAAACAGACCGCGGGACAGTCCTTTCTGACCATAGGCAAACAGATTGCTTATTATCACCATGAAAAATGGGACGGCTCAGGCTACCCGAACGGCCTGGCCGGGCCTAAAATCCCTCTGTCCGCCCGTATTGTCGCCCTGGCGGATGCATATGACGCCCTCACCTCGCAACGATGCTACAAATCGGCCATCAGCCATGAACGGGCAAAAGAAATCATCATCAGGGACGCGGGCATTCATTTCGATCCCGACGTGGTTGAGGCCTTTCTTGCCCAGGAGCATGCCTTCCAGCAGGCCCGCCTGAGGATCATTATCCATTGAAGGGCGGTTCGCGAACCGCCCCTGGATTTCTCCCATCCCTAGGTAGATTCGCGCATTTTTCACTTGAATTTTTTCCCATTACCGCCTAACATATTGCAAACTCCTCTGTATAGATAATTGATCGGAGCGAAGCATTATGATCCAGGAGGACATAATATGATCAGAGGCTTTCCCACGAACCGGCGCCAAACCTATCGTTTCCCCTTCCGTCTGCCGTTCACCCTCTCCTTCGGCGAAAATATCCGCGAGTACGCTGCCACCAGTATCGACTTAAATCATTTAGGCGCGCAGATTTCCACCAATGCCGCCCTCTATCCGGGCATGGAACTGCAGCTCCGGCCGGAAAGCCTTTCCGACAACATTGAAAATTCCGCGACCGGCGAGGTCAAATGGATGCAGGCGGGCCCGCATGTGAACCGCTACGGCATCGCCTTTCAACAGGAGGTCAAGTGGCTTGTTTCGCTGGATAAGGCAACGCTCTCCGTACCGAATATCAACCAGTATGATGAACACACGGTTTCCGAATTTGTGTTGAACAGCATCAATGACGGCGTCTTCAGTGTGGATCGAACCTGGCGCATCACCTCGTTCAACAAGGCAGCGGAAAAGCTTACCGGCTGGGCCCGGCATGAGGTAATCGGCATGCCCTGCCGGGAAATCTTCCGCTCCAGCGCCTGCGACAACTGCGTGCTGGCCGAAAGCATCAAAAACGGCAAACCGATTGTCAACCGCTCTCTTTTTATTACCACGGCCAAGGGCAAGCGGATCCCGGTCAACATCAGCGCCACCCCTCTCAAGGATCCGGACGGGAAGGTGGTGGGCGGGGTGCAGGTCTTCCGCAATGTTTCCACGGTACAGGGCCGGGCCCTGATCCTTGACAGCATCGCCGACGGGGTATTCACCGTGAACCGCCGCTGGGAGATCACCTCCTTCAACCGCGCCGCGGAGGAGATTACCGGCGTGCCGGCCTCGGAGGCCATCGGCAAACCCTGCAGTGACATCTTTCAGGCCAGCATCTGCGGGGAGACATGCGCCATCGCCCACAGCATGTGTACCGGCAAGCCCGAATCAAACCGGTCCATCACCATCAGGGGCCCGGAAGGCAGGCGCGTGCCGGTCAGCATCTGCGCGGCCCCCCTGGTTGACAGCGAAGGGAATATCGTCGGCGGGGTGGAAAGCATCCGTGATCTGAGCATCATCACCTCCCTGCGCCAGAGGCTGTCCCGCTTCCAGGTTGGCGACATTATCAGCAAAAGTCCGTCTGTCCGGCGCATCTTCGATATCCTGCCCGAAATCGCCCGCAGTGACAGCAATATCCTGATCCTGGGCGAAAGCGGCACGGGAAAGGAACTGCTGGCCAAGGCAATTCATCAGAAGAGCGACCGGCACAACCACCCCTTTATCGCCGTCAATTGCGGGGCATTGCCCGATACCCTGCTGGAATCGGAACTGTTCGGGTATAAGGCCGGCGCCTTCACGGACGCGAAAAAGGACCGGCCGGGACGATTTGCGGCAGCGGAAAAGGGGACACTGTTTCTGGATGAGATCGGCGACATCAATCCGGGGGTGCAGGTCAAGCTGCTGCGGGTTATCCAGTCCCGCCAGTATGAACCCCTGGGATCATCCACTCCGGTGGATGCGGATGTCCGCATTATTGCCGCCACCAACCGCGACCTGCTGACCCTGATGCAGGAGGGAGTATTCCGGGACGACTTGTATGACCGTCTTAACGTCGTCAAACTGCAGCTCCCCCCTCTGCGCGAGAGGCGGGAGGACATCCCGGTCCTGGTGGAACACATTGTGGAAAAATTCAACAAGGAAAGGGGCAAGGATATCGGCGGCATCTCGGATGCCGCCATGGCGCTCCTGATGAGTCATGATTTCCCGGGCAATGTCCGGGAACTGCAGAATATTATTGAATACGCCTTTATCCTCTGCCAGGGCGGGATGATTCAGCCCGAACAGCTTCCCGAGCCTTTCAGGCCTAAAAGTGAAGGCACGACCCGGGCAACGGTTCGTATGGACCGGCCCATGTCCATGGAAGAAGCGGAACGGTTTATCATCCATCAGGCCCTGCAGAGAAACAAATGGAAAAAACTGGCGACCTGCCGGGAATTACAGATTTCAAAAGACACGCTGCGCCGCAAAATCTGTCAGTTCAAGATCGAGGAACCGAGCGAAGAGATGTTGGTCGAACAGTAAGCCGTTGTAAAATTGAAAAAATGGCCCAGTTATTTCGTAACGGCTCCTCAGCCGTTGGAAAAAAATAACAGGACCGGAGAAATGCGCGGCTCCTGAATTTCAACCCTTGTGCTTTAACAGATCATCAACAAAATTGACCAGCTTTTCCCTGTCCAGCCTGTCGTAATCCATGGTCCGCAGCATTGGTTTACCATGGCTGTTCACCACCAGATAGACCTCATCCCCGCCCTCCCCCCGCTCAAAGCACAGCAACCTGTAGCCCTTGTATTGCGCCACTTCGCTGTATCTGCCGTATCCTTCCTCTGTCGCGACCCGCAGCACCATGTCAAAGGTCATGGTCTGCGTCAGATGCTGGGTAAAGGGCGGCTGATAGGCCGTGCACCCTGCCAGACAGAGAGAACAAATAAATAAACAGAGGCCGCGGCAGGCTTTTACCAGGGGATATACCATAAAATTCCTGTCATGAAGAATAATCAATGCAATTTCAGACAACCTGATCTCGAAGAGTTAACGTTGGGACCAAAAGACTAGTTCAGAATGAGTGCCTAAAGTACTTAAAGTGCCTTAAGTGTCTAAAGTTTCGGTACTTTCTGATCAGATAACACATTTAACTTTAGGCACTTTAAGTATTTTAGCGCACTTTAGGCACTCTCCTGGTAACAGGCCAGAATCCGAGATAGTTCTTAACTCTTTGAAATTACGTCACGACATCAGGAGTTCTGAATTTATTAGCAGCAGTGTAGCACGGAACCATTGCTGGAAACAATCGATTCGCAACCTCGAACATCGCAAGAAGATGTCAACAAGATGCGCTTTCCATCAACTTACTTTTTTTCTCACCAAACAGTACCGCAGCGTGAGCCATTTCGGACATTTCAACTATTCGAGACCCTTTGGGTTAAACTCGGGGTGTTGGTTCCGGCAGAAAACTGTCGCGAACAGATAGTCCAAATTTCATTTCAATTTACGGGCCATGGGCAGTATAATCGACGCAGACCGATTTTGCCGCGCCACCGTTTTTCCCCCTGCCCGGGGAGATCCCATGCGACGCTGAACTTTCAGAGAGCAGCCAGCCGCCCATCGGCGGAAAGGGGCCTCATCCTTGGCCGACATGCCCAGACACTCATTTCATGGTATATTTCTTGCTAGTAAAACCAGCTATATTCCCCAGCGCCGATGCGCCCATTTACCGGAACCGACATCTGTTCTGTCTCTTCGTCATCGCTGCAACTTCCGTTAAATTGTTTTTGGGAACTGATAAAATATTTCCTCAATTGACATGTGAGGCTCGTGCATGAAAAGGTTTTTTCGATTCAGTCTGGAAGAAAAAATGATCCTCGGCTACCTGCCGGTGATTCTGGTGATCATCCTCATTGCGGCCATTTCACTGCAGGGGCATCAGGAACTTGACAAGATGAACCAGGCCATCATGAAAGGCGATACCGTGCTGGTGCAGCTCACCGACAAAATGGTCGACAACCTTCTGGCCCAGGAAGCTTATGGTCGAAGATTTCTTATTCTGGACAGCCGGGAGATGAATGAGATGTTCTGGCAGCGGGGCAAGGATTTCAATGATCTGATCGCCCAGGTGCATGGCCTGCCGGAACAGGGGAACGTTCCCATCGCCCGGCTGGCTTCCCTGCACGATGAATTTGAACAGATCTACAAACAGGAATTTATTGCCCAGGAAAAAAATTCTCGGCGGCGGATCGAGGATATCGACACATCAATGCAGGGCAAGCTTGACGAAATCATTTCCTTGATCCAGATCATCAAAGAAACGGCCATCAGAAACCAGCAGCAGAAAATGCTCCGCTTCGGGAGCATCAGCCTGAACATTTTCCGCACCACCATCATGCTTTCCGGTCTCGGCGTTCTCGTCGGTCTTGGGACCATTGCCGTTATTACGCGCAGCGTTTCCCGTTCCATCCGGGAATTGAAGCTGGCAACCGAGGTGATTTCACAGGGAAAATTCGATCATCTGGCCGAAATCAAGTCCCAGGATGAGTTTGGTGAGCTGGCCAAGGCATTCAATTATATGACCAGCCGTTTAGGGCGGCTGGAGGAAATGTATATTGACTCTAATCCGCTGACACGCCTGCCCGGCGGCGTGGCCATAGAAAATATTCTCAAAAGCCGCCTGGAAACCGGGACATTGCTGGCCTTCTGCATGCTGGACCTGGATAACTTCAAGTCATTTAATGACCGCTATGGCTACGCCAAAGGCAATGAGGTGATCCGGACCACAGCGGATCTGATTAAAAACGCGGTTACCAGGCATAACACCGGCGATGATTTTGTCGGACATATCGGCGGCGATGATTTTGCCATTATTGCCAAACCGGCAAACTACAAGGCGATCTGCGAAACAATCGTCAAGGAATTTGACCAGACAGTGCCCACCTTCTACAAACCGGAAGACAGGCTGAAAGGCTATCTTGAAGGCGTGACCCGGCAGGGTCTCAAGGTCCGTTTTCCCCTGATGTCCATCTCCATCGCCGTGGTCACCAATGAACATGTCAGGGAGATGAATCATATAGAAATCGCCGAGATTGCCGCGGAACTGAAAGAACATGCGAAATCCCAGCCAGGCAGTGTCTATGTGGTGAACCGCAGGGGTGAGAAATCCGGTCCTTCCTTGAAAGAAGCCGGTTTTCTGCCCAAGGTCGTTAAAAAATAACTCAAGGTTTCATCTTTATGACATATGTCCTCAGACTTGTTTTTCTCCTGCTCGCTGCTGCCCTGCTCTGCACCGGGTGCGCCGTTGACAAACATCCGGCAGCAGCGATCAATGATCAGGACTATTATCTGGCGCTGCAGCAGAATGCTATCGCGGATGAAATCAAACTGCTGGAAAAGACCACAGCAGCCGGCAGCCCCGGAACGGCAAAACATCTTTCAGCCGACTCCTATTATTTCCTCGCCCTGCTCTATTCGCAGCACAACAACCCGGCCCCTGATTACCTGAAGGCCCAGGAAGCCCTGGAACATTACGAAAAGCTTGTCCCGGCGGAAAAACGTAGAATTGAATCCCGGTATCTCGGGAAACTTCTGGCTGAAATCAATGAACTGACCCTGATGGCCGGCGAAAATACGAATCTTGAAGGCGAAAAAACCGTGCTCCTGAAAAGATGCTCCGCACTTCGGCAAGAGGTCGCGGACCTCAGCAAGGAGAACCAGACCATGAAAAGCAGCATCGAGCAAATGAAAAACCACATCGAACAATTAAAAAAACTTGATATGCGGCTTGAGCAGAAAAAAAGAGCTATCCGCTGAAATCGCCGCCAATCCCCTGTCCGGGGCAGCTTTCCATGTCAGCCCGCCCGTTCCCATCCGGATTGCTCTCCATAAAAAATTCGCCCCCATGCTTTTATAGATTTTATGGGAAATTTACATTATGCTCATAGGCAGAGAAAATGATAAGAGTGCATCTTCATCCTGATAAAAAATGACCGCTATCAAACAAGAATACAGCATTGTCTATCAGCAGGAACTGCAGGAGCTGCTCCGCCAGCGGGTAAATGTTATTCTCTGGACCGTGGCCATCCTGCTGCCCCTTTTTTCCGTGCTTGATTATGTGGCGGTCAGACCCTATTTCAGTCAATTTCTCGGCTGGCGCCTTTCCGCCTCCATATTCTGTCTTTTCTTGCTTTTCCTGAACCACCGCAATAAAAATCACCTCTATACCTTTTTTTTCGGCACCACGGCCTGCCTCGTCTCGGCGCTGACCATATCCCCCATGGTTGTCCAGATAGGCGGCTACTCCTCATCCTATTATGTGGGGTTCATCCTTGTGCTTGTTATTTTCGCCGCCATCTTTCCGCTGACCATGCCCCAGGCCGCCATCCTCGGCGGCGCCCTGTACGGCATCTATGCGGTGCCGGTTTTCATCTTCAATACCTTCACCATGGCCGGTTTTCGTGATTTTCTGGCTAACTCCTTTTTCTTTATCACCTTTATCATCATTGTGGTTGTCCGCTGCAACGCGGAACACAAGGCGCGAATCAACGAATTCAATCTGCGCATGAAAGAAAGGGAAATCGGGACGAAACTGAGCTATTATGCGGGAAAACTTGAAGATGAAGTCGAAAAGAGAGCGGTTGAACTGAAAGAATCGGAAGGCCGCTACCGGGATCTGTACGAAAACCTCATCGATGATGTCATCCTTGTTGATCGCGAAAACAGAATACTGCTGGCCAATCCGAGATTCTACAGCAGCCTGCACCTGCCGGAAAATGATCATGAGATCGATTTCCTCAAACTGGTGCACCCGGATGATATTCCCACGGTAAAAACTACCCTGCTGGCCAGACTGCAGGAGGGAGAGAACGTCACCGGCTGCCAGTTCAGACTCATGGGTGGAAAAGATGCTGTTTCCGAAGTGGAATGCAATGCCACGGTTATCAGAAAAGAGGGGGTCCTGGTAGGTTTTCAAATGCTGATCAGGGATATCTCCACCCGCTTGAAGCTGGAAAAAGAGCTGCTCCAGTCCCTGCAGACCGTGCAGGAAACACGGACTTCCACCATTCTCGGCCTGGCCAAACTCTCCGAATACCGGGACGTGCATACTGGAAAACACCTGGAAAGGATCCGGGAATACTGCCAGGTTCTCGCCGAGGAGCTTGCCCGCCGCGATGCCTACAAAGATTACATCAATGAGAAGTATATCGAGGATCTCAATCTCTCCTCCATTCTGCACGATGTCGGCAAGGTAAGCGTGCCGGACGAAATACTTCTCAAACCAGCCAGGCTGACCCCCGAGGAAAACGAGGCCATCAAGCAGCACACCACCTATGGCGGCAATATTTTGAAAGCGGTCGACGCCCACACGGAGGAGCACTCCTTTTTATCCATGGCGAAAACCATTGCCTATTTCCACCATGAAAAATGGGACGGCAGCGGGTATCCTTACGGCCTCAGGGAAGAAGAAATTCCCCTTGCCGCTCGCATTGTCGCCCTGGCTGACGTGTATGATGCGCTCACCACTGTCCGGAAATACCGTCAGGCCCGCCCGCACGAGGAGGCCATGCAGATTATCTTCCAGGAAAAAGGGCACCACTTTGCCCCGGATATTGTCGATGACTTCATAGCCTGCAATTTGAAATTTAATACCATCAGGATGAGATTCCCGCTGGAAGAAGCGCCAAATGAGGACGCACAGGGTGAGACACAGGAAAATTCCGCTCCAAAATCAGGCTGCTACAGAACAAGAAGAATAACGAGGGATGAGCATTGCCCGGATTTTCCCGCCATGCCCCGATAGAATAACGACATCAACAAGGCGCCCGCCCATGGCGGCCCGCGCCGACAACGGACCGCACATTCAAACTATGCAGAAAAACAGTGTTCATGATATTTCCCCGGAAATCGTTCTCGACTTCCTGCAGAAGACATTGCCTTTCAATGAACTTGACAATGATGCGCTGAAAAGACTGGCCCGGCAGTGCATCATTGATTTTTATCCGAAAAACACCCTGATTTTCAAACAGGATGTCACGGAAGTCACCCATTTCCATCTTATCCAGAAAGGCGGGGTCAAAATTTACCTGAAGGACGAACAGGGACAGGTGACCCTGAAGGATTTTCGCGGCGAGGGGGAATATTTCGGCGCCCTGCCCATTATTCAGAACACCACCGCCAACCTCAATGTGGAGACGGTGGAGGACACCTTCTGCTTCCTCTTTCATAAGGAAGCGTTTATGGAGCTGCTGCAGTCAGCTCCCAAGGTCACCAACTATTTTCTCCGCAGCATGTCCGAAAAGCTGGTGAGAACGGCGTACAAAGAGCTGCGCCAGCACCGGGTCTCCATGCGGACGGAAGGCTCCCTCTATCTCTTCAGCGCCCAGGTCGGGGCCATTGTCAAGGGCGAGCCGCAGACCATCGACGCCGAAGACACCGTGCAGAATGCCGCCATCCGCATGGCGCAGCTCCATATCGGTTCCCTGCTGGTGAAGGACGCCGGCGGCGAGATCGTGGGGATTGTGACGGACAAGGACATGCGCAACAAGGTTGTGGCCCAGGGTCTTGACTACCAGACAAAAATCAAATGGATCATGGCCAAACCGGTGCAGACCATAGATTCCCACGCCGTCTGCTTTGATGCGCTGCTGATGATGATGAGCCGCCGCATCCATCATCTGGCCATCAAAAAACAGGGCAGGATCACCGGCGTGGTGACCACCCATGATATCATGGTGCTGCAGGGCACTTCCCCGCTCTATCTCTTCCGGGAAATCCTGGCCCAGCGCCGGATAGAAGATCTCTACCAGCTCTCCCTCAAGGTTCCCCTGGTTGTGCGGTCGCTCATCGAAGAGGGGGCCAAGGCGAACAACATCACCAGGATGATCACCATTTTAAGCGATCAGATCCTGGACCGGCTGCTGACCCTGATGATTGAAAAAATGGGGGCCCCGCCGGCCAAGTTCTGCTGGATCCTCATGGGCAGTGAGGGACGGCGCGAGCAGACATTCCGCACCGACCAGGACAATGCCCTGATCCTTGAGATTCCGGAGGAGCCGGCCAGGAGACAGAACACCTTGGAATATTTCAAGATTTTCTCGGATGAGGTCATAGAACATCTTGTGCACTGCGGCTATCCCCGATGCCCGGGCAACATCATGGCTTCCAACGATGATCTGCGCAAAAATCTCCGCGGCTGGAAGCTTGCCTTTGATCAGTGGATGATCAGTCCTGATCCGCAGGAGGTGTTGAACAGCACCATCTTTTTTGATTTCAGAGCGGGCTACGGCGATGCGACCCTGGCCCAGGAACTGCGGAAACATCTCTGCGCCGAGGCCCCGCGGCAGGAAATCTTTCTGACCCATCTGGCCAAATTCTGCCTGAACACCCGGCCGCCGCTCTCCTTTTTCAAAAATTTCATCGTGGAAAAAAACGGCGAGCACAAAAACAGGTTGAATCTCAAGGAAAGCGGCCTGGTGCCTTTTGTTGATTTTGCCAGGATCATGGCGCTGAAACACGGGATCAACGAAACAAATACCCTGGGCCGCCTGCAACTGCTGCACGAACACCGCCATATTTCCCAGGAGCTTTACAACGAGACGGTGGAGGCATATGAATTTCTCATGCAGCTGCGGCTGATTCACCAGCTGCACATGCTGGAAGAAGGTACGCCGCCGCACAATTATATTAATCCGGCCGACCTCACGGATCTTGAGAAAAAAACACTCAAAGAGGCCTTTGAAGTCATCAGGCGAATCCAGTCGAGCCTCAATCAGCAATTCCATCTGCGCGAAATCTGACAGGGATTGAAGCCATGGAATTCAGGCGCTTCTGGCCGTTTGCGGCCCGCAACAAAACAGAGGAACATCCGGCCTTTCAACGCAATCACAGCTGGTTTGCGTCCATTGACCAGGGCCAGCCCCTGGAGAGTTATAATTTTGTTGTTTTTGACACCGAACTGACCGGCCTGGGCCGCAAGGACGAGATCGTTTCCATCGGCGCCGTGCACGTCAGGGATCTGAAGATCCTTGCCGGGGAAACGTTTCATTCCTTTGTCCGGCCGCATATGATAACAAACGCCACGGACAGCACCCTGCTCCACCGCATCACCCCGGAACAGCTGGAGCACGCTCCCGCATTAAAAGAGGTGCTGCCGGAATTCATCGAATTCTGCGGACCCTCCCTGCTGGTGGGTCATTATATCAGTCTTGATATGGGACATATCAACAAGGCGACCAGGAAAATTTTCGGCACCACGATCAAAAACCCCTGCCTTGACACCATGCGGCTGGCCCAGATCTACACGGAAACCTGCTGGAAGCAGTATCAGGACCAGCCAAACCTCCAGGTCTCCTTCAACCTGGCGGACCTGAGCAACGATTACGGCCTTCCCGCCTTCACCCAGCATGATGCCCTGCAGGACTCCCTGCAGACTGCCTATCTCTTTATCTATCTCGTCAAAAAATTCATGTCCCAGGGCGTGGTGACTCTGAAGGATCTGTTCAACGCCGGCCAGCGCTGGAGAAAAATCATCTGACGGACGGCAAACAGAGGGCAACAGAGGTGCTGGTTATTTCATGACGGATCTCAGCTGGGGCAGATAAAAATAGGAGGCCACCAGCGCCCCGATCACGAGCGCCAGGGCGA
>JACQYM010000060.1 GCA_016208225.1 Deltaproteobacteria bacterium
AGAACTGCCCCGGCCTCATTGAAGCACCTGCTGGAACTTGCCTGTGCTGAGCCCCCACAAAGTTTTCCGGGGCAGAACTGCCCCGGCCTCATTGAAGCTTCTCTTCGTCAAGAATGTCGTTAAGAGTATTTTGGTTTTCCGGGGCAGAACTGCCCCGGCCTCATTGAAGCATCCATTTCGTCTTCCCAGCTCTCCATCTCATCGGAGTTTTCCGGGGCAGAACCGCCCCGGCCTGGTTTTTGAGGGCAGCCTGGATGATGAAAATGCCTTTCCGCTGAAGTCCATCCACTGCTTGCCGATCCGGCCCAGGGTGGGTATACTGTTTCCGACATTATCTTTTTTCAACGGGAAGAAACAGTCGGGAAGGAAAAATATGGACCAGGCAGAGAAAGAGAAGAGCCGCGCGCTCTTCAAAGCGCATAGCGGCGGATAATCATGTCCGGTGAATGCACGGAGGCGGGAAAATGTCCGACCGGTTGAAATATGAACGGTTTTGCTGGTTCCACAATAGGATCAAAGCCGGCCGGTTTCCCAACGCGGTACGCCTGGCGGAAAATTTCGAAATATCGAGGCGCACCGCTTACCGTGATATCGAATTCATGCGCTTCAATCTTGAGGCGCCCCTGCAATTTAACCATGGCCGACGCGGCTATGTCTATACAGACGATGCGTATGAGCTGCCCGGTTACTGGTTCAGCGAGACAAACGTGCTGGCCCTGGCGTTGGCCGTCCGCCTTGCCTCCACCATTCCGGACCATCTGCTGAAAGATGATCTGTGCCGGCTCATCGACAGGGTGCTGAACTCGTCCGGCAAAAAACCGAAATCATGCCTTGAGCAGGTAAGCGAGAAAATTTCCGTTAAGAACATCGAATACGCCAGGGTGGATGAGGAGTGTTTCCGGAAAATCGTGGAGGCTCTTTTTGATGACTCCCCGCTGCGCATTACCTATCATTCCCCTCATACCGGCAAAACATCCACCCGCAGGATCCACCCCCTGCATCTCATGCACTACATGGGCAGTTGGCATCTCCTGGCCTGGTGTCTCACAGGCCGGGGTATCCGCGATTTTGCCCTGGCACGTATCAGCAATATTGCCTCCTCCCCCCAGCGCATTGCCATCCCGGAGAATTTGCCCTCACTCAAAGATTTTACGCGCCGCTATTTCGGCATCATGCAAGGCGCCGATCCGGTAGATGTCATGCTGCGCTTTTCACAGAAGGTAGCAGGCTGGGTGTCCGAGCAGGTCTGGCACCCGGAGCAGCGGACCACCATTGAAACCGACGGCAGTCTGCTGCTGCGGTTACCCGTGGTTGATTACCGTGAATTGGTGAAAAAAATCCTGAGTCACGGGGCCGAGGTTCAGGTTGTCGCCCCGCCGGAATTGCGGAATCTGGTGTGTGACGAAATCAACAAAATGACGGAAATTTATTGTCCCTGTGTCACTGACCCGCGGGATGCGGATGATTGAGATGCCGGAAAGGCGCTTCAGGCGGCCTCTAATTGACCAGCCACACCGCCACATCGTTAACGGTGCGCAGCACCCGGCCGGAAACACCGCCAAAGATACCCTTCGGCTCATCCGGTCCACGCCGGCCCATGACGATTGTCCCGTACTTCTTATTGCGCAGCTCAAGCATGATATCAAGGGCCGCCACCGGTCCCATGCTCTCTTCCACCCGGTACACCCTGCTCATATCAAATCCGCTTTCCCGCAGCAGCTGCTCCGGACCGTGAAAAACGGCATCCGATCGGGACAGATGCTCATCGCACCACTCCCGGCCCCAGATGTCACAAAACTTGTCGATCCCCAGCGGTTTTTTCGGCGTCAGCCAGGCTGTCGAGTGGAACAGGGATATTTCCACATCCGCCACATTCCCCACCATGAAACCCAAATGATCAATCGCCTTCAGGGTCCGCCAGGAACCGTCAACCGGGACCAGGAAGCGGCGGGAGTCAATGTCGCCGTCGATGATCCAGATCGGCACATTAAAACATTTTTCAAGAATCGCCGTGGTTACGCTGCCCAGGACAAGCTCCTGCAGTTTCCCCAGCCCCCGGCGGCCGATGACCAAGGCATCATACGTGCCCTTATGCATTTCATGGATGAGATCAGTGGCGATGTTTGCCCGGCAGAACTGCAGGTCGAAGGACACCTGATTCTCGGTAAAGCCGTGACGGGTGAGAAACCCGGCTTCTTCCCGCAAGTGTTTTTTGGTCAGCTGAATTTTCTTTTTCGTCTCGGCGGAAAGCATCTCCATCTTGTCATCTTCCGTCAGCCATTGGGAATTGACGGGCTGGGAGCCGCCAGCAACAAAACAGACGAGATGCACGGCCATCTCCGCATGGCCGCCGAACAGCCTGCTTAAATAATGGATGACATTCTGTGAGCAATAGGAACCATCAACTGCAACAAGTATCTTTTTTTTCATCCAGCCCACCTGATCATTTTGTGCAAATAGTCAATTCATATCTTTTTCATATAACGGCATACAAAGCCGTGTCAAGACAATTATGGGGAATCTTTAGACAAAACGGAAAACCGACTATCCATCCGGGTTATTTTTTCATCTCCTCCAGAACCTGCCGCTGCGCCAGCCGCTCCCCGGCCTTGCGGGCAACAAACAACGGCCGGCGGTGCTCCCGGTCTAGACCCGCGACATACATGGCCGTGGAAATGGTGCCCGGTGTAGGGGTAAAATCCTGGAACTGGCGGACGGCAAGCCCCATTTTCCGGACATCCCCGGCCAGGGCCCGCATGTCCGCCAGGGTACAGCCCGGATGGGCCGAGATAAAATACGGGGTGAACATGAATTTCCTGCCGGCCTCCCCGCCAATTTTCCGGCACAGGTCGAGAAAGGCGGGCAGGATGTCCGGTTTTTGTTTGTGCATCAGTTTCAGCACATGGGCCACGGTATGTTCCGGCGCTATTTTCATGGCCCCGGGGGTATGGTCAACCAGCAGTTTTTTCAGCAGCCGCGGCGTTTTGAGCAGCAGCTCCATACGCAGCCCGGAGGAGACAAAGACATTTTTGACCCCGCTGACCCCCTTCACCCGGTCAAGCAGGTCAATGAACCGGGCTTCATCCATGCTGAGATGGCGGCACACCCCCTCAGCAAGACAGTCGTGCCGTTTACAGCCGCTGCTTGTGCAGCTTGATCCGTACAGATTGGCCGTCGGACCGCCGAGATCGCTTATGGTGCCGCGAAAATCAGCCATGGCCGCCACCCGCCCCGCTTCCGCCAGGATCGACTCGGCGCTGCGGGACGTGACCACCGGTCCCTGATGCCTGGAGATGGCGCAGAACGAACAGTTGCCGAAACAGCCCCTGACAATGGTGATGGAGTGGCTGATCATGCGATAGGCCGGCACATCACCGGCCGCGGGATGGGGCCGGCGGGTAAAGCCGAGCCCGTAAAGGCGGTCAAGCTCCGCGGTGACAAGAGGTGCGGCCGGCGGATACTGCGCCACCCACATGGCCTGCTGCTTCTGGACAAGCATGGCCCGGCCCAGGGCCCGGGCGTGCTTGTCGATCAGCAGCTCGGCGGCCAGGAAGGACCCCATGTCCTGCCGGATCTCCTCCAGGGAGGGCAGGACGACATGATCTTCCCGGCCGGGGATGTCCGCCATCTGCGCCTCGGTCAAACGGATGCAGGTACCGTCGATGCCGCGCAAATCTTGGCCTGCGGCCAGCCGCTGCGCCGCCTCGACCACCGCCCTTTCCCCCATGCCGTAAATGAGCAGGTCCGCCTTGGCATCGGTCAGCACCGAGGCGCGTAAACCCTCCTGCTGATAATCATAATGCACAAAGCGGCGCAGCGAGGCCTCGAGCCCGCCGAGAATAATGGGGACATGGCCGTAGGCGCTGCGGGCCAGGTTGGCGTAGCGGATGGTGGCGCGGTCGGGCCGGCGCCGCTCCAGTTTGGCGCGGATTTCCCCGAAATAGGGGTTGCCGCCCGGCGAGTATTGATCCGTATCGCGCACCTTGGCGTTGCCCGAATAGTTGGCCACGATGGAATCCAGGTTGCCCGCCGTGATGCCCCAGAAGAGGCGGGGCGGTCCGAACTCGGTAAAAGCCGCAGGCGAGTCGTGGCGGGGCTGGGACAATACCGCCACCCTGAAACCCTCCGCCTCGAGCAGCCGGCCGATCAGGGCCACGCCAAAGGCGGGATGGTCCACATAGGCATCGCCCGTGACCAGGATGACATCCACCGCATCCCAGCCGCGGGCCCGCATCTCGCCGGCGTTGGTCGGCAGCAAGGCGCTGCCGGCTGCAATATTATTACTTTTCCTCATCTATCAATTCCTGACGAAATCGTAAGAGTCTCATGCAAAATGGATCAACCGTTCATTCTGGAATCTGCAGCTTGACCTGAACGACGTCATTCCGGCAGTGTGTTGAGCCGGAATCCAGTTTCCCGGCGTGACAACAAGAGACTGGATGCCGGATAAAAAACCTCCGGCATGACGAAAAAAATAAATCGCGCATTTTGCAAGAGGCTAGAGCCTTTTGCAAAATGAAGCTACTCTCCGTTCCTGTAACAGCACGTGACCTGAAATGACGTCATTCCGGCATGGTGTTGAGCCGGAATCCACTTCCCTGCCTGAC
>JACQYM010000172.1:0-7527 GCA_016208225.1 Deltaproteobacteria bacterium
GAGCGCCCCCATGGCAGGCTGGGCCACCCAGGTCTGGGCCAGGTCGGCGGTATTCTTTTTTTTCTCTTCCTCCGTAAAGGCCGGAGGGGGATAGACAAAAGCGCTCAGGGGTTTGGCGAATTTCCCGGCGAGGAGTTGGTCGGCCCGTTCCAGCAGACGCATCATGTCCGGAAACTGCACGGCAAGATCGGCACACATGTTTTCATACTGCGAGCCCTGCCCTGGAAAGAGGAAAACCACCTTGCCGCTGCGCGCCAGCGGCTGGCCGGCAAAATAAATGCCGCGCTGGTCATGGATATCCTCCTCGTCACGCTCCAGCAGCAGCAGGGAGGAATCCAGCCTGGCCCGCAGATCAGCCACGGTCGTGGCGATGACGGCCAGGGTCAGCTCCGTATCGGATGCTTTTCCCCTTTGTTCCGACTTGCCGAACAGAATCGTATAGGAGAGGTCTGCCAGGCTGACGTCGCCGGCGGTTTGCAGGATTTTCTGCAGATCCTGCAGCTGACCGGCGATTTCCTGCCTCGTTTCTCCCCGGAACAGGAAGAGCTCTGCCGGCCACTGCTGAAACCCGGCATGCAAAGGCAGCGGGGAGAGTGACCGGGTATACTCTTCCAGCACCACATGAAAATTCGTGCCGCCGAAACCCAGGGCGCTCACCCCGGCGCGGCGCGGGTGTTTCGTTATATCCTGGACCCAGGGCCTCACGTCAATATTGGCATAAAAGGGGGAGGCCGGCGCGCGCAGCGCGGCGTTCGGCCGCGTGATGCCGGCCGTGGGCGGCAGGGTCTTATGATAAAGCGCTAAACCGGCTTTGACGAGGCCCGCGATCCCGGCACACGCCTTGGTATGTCCGATGAGTGATTTTACGGAACCAAGGGCGCACTGGCGGCTCCCTGCCCCGGACTCGGCAAAGAAAGTATTCAGGGCTTCAACCTCTACCTGGTCGCCGACCACCGTTCCGGTGCCGTGGGCCTCCACCAGCCCCACGGAGTCCGGGCCGACATCCGCCTTTTCATAGGCCCTGCTGAATGCCCGCACCTGGCCTTCGACGCGGGGAGCGGTAAGGCTTTTCCCCCTGCCGTCGCTGGCCGCCCCCACCGCCTTGATGACGCAGAATATCCGGTCACCGTCCCTTTCGGCATCCGCCAGACGCTTGAGCACCAGGGCAGCAACACCCTCGCCGATGGCGATGCCATCCGCTTCGTCATCAAAGGTGCGGCAGCGCCCCCGGGGTGAAAGGGCATTGGTTTTCGCAAAACAGAGAAAGGTAAAGGGATTCTGCATGGAGTCCGCGGACCCGACGACAACCATGTCGCTCGTGCCGTTTTCCAGCTCCTTCACCCCGAGATACACCGCGGCCAGGGAGGAAGCACAGGCCGCATCGACGGTGAAATTTGTTCCGCCGAGATTGAAACGATTGGCGATCCTCCCGGCAGCGACATTCATCAGGATTCCGGGAAATGAATCCTCCGTCCATTCCGGGAGAAAGCTGCCCCCGGCGGCAATGATTTTTTCCGTGCCGGCACCGAACAGCATGGGAAGGGTGGAACGAAAGCTGTAGAGCTGACCCAGTTCGCCGGCTCCGCTGATGCCGAAAATTACCGAGGTCTTTTCCCGGCAAAACGGTCGGTTGGCATAGCCTGCATCTTCTATGGCCTGCGAGGCGACTTCCAGGGAAAGCAATTGCAGCGGCTCAATGGAGGAAAGCGAGTTGGGCGGTATGCCGTACTTGATGGGATTGAAGGGATAATCCCCGAGAAAACCACCCCATTTTGAGTAACTTTTATCCTTGGCCGCCCGGTCCTCTTGAAAATAGTGGTGCCAGTCCCACCTCTCGGGCGGCACTTCCCTGATGGCATCCACCTTATTGAGGATATTTTCCCAATACGTCCCGGTATCCTGCGCTCCCGGCAAAATGCATGACATGCCGATGACCGCGATATCCGACGGGCTCTGCTTTGCCGGTCCGGCCGGTCCGGCCGCCGTTCCGAGACGCTCCAGAATTGCGGCGGCGCCCGCCGCCATGTTTTCATGGAGCGCGGCGATGCTGGTCGCCTCATTGCGCAAAGCCGCCAGCTGGCCGACCATATAAAGTCCTGCCGCATACTGTTCGGCATCATCGAGGGACCGCACCCCTCCGGGCCGGCCGGGATCTTTCATAATCCCCCTTGATGCCACCTGCAGGCGCCCGATATTGAGCTTTTCAAGGCGATCACGGATTTCAGCCGGGGAAATCCCCGCGCGCAGCATTTTTTGTTTTTCGGCAAAAAATGTTTTCACAAAGGGGGAGACAGTGCAGCGACTGGCATGGCCGAGCCCGGTCTCGAGAATGACCGTATGATCGCACTGAATCACCTCCCGCCGGTACCGCTCAACAATGGCGCCGGAGCTGACCGCCTCATCAGTGAAGAGATAGGCGCTGCCGAGCTGAAATCCGATCCTGACCCCGGTGGCGGCCAGGGGAGCGGCCAGACAGGAGATCATGGCCGCTGACCGGGCATCATGAATCCCGCCGGCATACAGAACGCTGAGCCCTTCTGCTTTTCCCCCGGAGCTGACATGCTGCAGCAGGATATCGGTCATCATCTCCCACAGCACGAAGCCGCCCAACGGGGCGATATGGCCCCCTGCTTCCCGTCCCTCAAAAACAAACCGTTTCAGGCCTGCTTCCAGAAACATGCGGAGCAGGGCGGGAGAGGGGACATGGACGTAGGTGATGATGCCGTTTGCTTCCAGTTCCCGTACCTGCGCCGGGCGACCGCCGGCAATGAGGGCAAAACGGGGTTTGTTCGCCAAGACAACCCGAACCTGGTCCTGATAATGATCCGCCGGCAGGAAGCCGAGGAGCCCGATTCCCCATGGCTTTTCCCGGAGAAGCGCGGCTGTCTCCCGGAGAAGCGCATCAAGCCGTTCCCCGGTCATCATTGCCGCGGCCATGAACGGCAGCGCACCCTGGGCGGCAACGGCTTGCGCAAAGGCGGGGCGGTCACTGACCCGGGCCATTGGTCCCTGCACAAAGGGATAAACCGTACCATGAAAATCGGCGATGCGGTTTGCCGGTGAGGAGAGGAGCTGGTCCGCGGCCAGGCCCAGGCTTTGTTCCACATTGAGGCAGAGCGCGCCCATGACTCCGCCCACCGTGACGAATTTCCGCCCCAGTTCTCCGGCCAGGGCAATATCCTGGCCAAACGGATACAACCGGCCCGCCTCGTCAACCTCCGCAACGTACTGGGAAAAAACTGCCTGCAAGGCTGAACGGACGCTGTCCGGCCTACTCTCTTCCCGGACAATTTTTCTGAAATTTTCCTGCAGACTCTTCACGAGTTGCGGGTTCATGCGGGACAGCAGGCGGAAGCAGACCGTATCCTCTTCTTCGCCGAGACAGAGCGTTTCCGTGCCGTCAAAAGGGGCAAGCCTATTTTTTTCATTCCCGGACAGCGGCGACTCACGGGTAAAGGCCAATTGGCAGTCAAGCACAATGCCTGCCGCCCCGGCCGCCATGCAGGCGGCGGCGGTATGCAGCCCGATGCCTCCCTGCGCCCAGACCGGCAGCCCTCCATTGTTCAGGAACCGCTGCAGGAGGACAAATGTCGACTCCCGGCCAATCAGGCCTCCAGCCTCATTTCCCTTGGCAATAACGGCGTCGGCCCCTGACACCCGTGCCGTTTCCGCCTCTGCGATACAGGTGCATTCGAGGAAGATTTTCTTCCCGGCCCGTTTACATGAATCCACCACGCTGCGGATATCCTGATCACCGGGAACTGCGAGGATGACAAATGCAAGCTGTGCCGGCGCGGCAGAAAGGATTTCCCCTATAAACTCCGCCCGCGCCACAAGCACCCGCATACCGAAAGGGCTATCGGCATGCCGGGCAAGACGATCAATGAGCCGGAAAGCTGATTGCACCGAAGAAACATATTCAAGGTCCAATACCCCTTGTCCGCCGGCCCGGCAGGCGGCGGCAGCCAGGGAAACATCCTGAAATCCGGAAAAGCCCAGCACAATTATCTGTGATCTGTCCATCTGTTTCTCTTTCCCGATGCAGCCGGAGCACACTCACCCGCTGCAGGGTGCGCTGAAAGCTATTAACCAAAAAATTTAATGAAATTGAACCCAAAAAAAAAGAGCACAACGGACAACGCTTCCATCGTCCATGTGCTCTTTTTTTGAAAGATCTATGCGTTAGCCCCCCGGCAGTCGAAGGTGCCGACGGGCGTGCGGAATACCGGATGTCATCTGTCTGCACCTCGCATTATTATTGTACCTGCTCTTGTTGTACGTAAAAAAAACGACGAATACAAGATTTATCCCCTGTTCCGGCGGACAACGGGCACCAGCCCAGCTATCCCGCTGCCCAGCAGGAATAGGGCGGCGGGCAGGGGGACCGGTTGCACACCGGCCACGAGTTCAACGGCGACCCGATTCTGTTCGATAAGGGGGGATGTAAAGTCAATGCGATAGACGCCGGGATTGATCAGGGAACGGAAAGTTCCCACATCGGATCCGAGATAATTATCCGCGCCCGTCGTGTAGATCGTCAGGTTGTTGATCGTGTAGTAAAAGCCGATATTATTGATTCCAGGGGCAAAAACATCCTGGGCGGGAATCGGGTTATTCCAATCCCTGACCATGCCGGTACTGAAGTTGATGGTTGCAAGTTCGGCAAGCGCCAGAGAATAGCCGTCTTCGCTGCCGAAAATCGTTACCCGGTTGGCCGCATTCGTCGGGTCAGTCCCGGCGAAGAAGAAGCCGAACTCCGAATTTGCCGTGGCGCTCAGGTCGGCCGCATCCCAGATCTCAAAATTGATCACCAAAGCGTTGGGGGTGAAAATTTCCGTATCGTCATCATCATGCCACACGGCCGGGTTCGGATTTATCACACTTGCAAAAGATGCGGTGACCGACATCAGCAATACACCTAACGCAACAATTACACTGCGGAATATCTGCTCCTTTTTCATTTTCTCTCCCTCTTCAGTTATTAATTTTTCACGCTGCTGTCTCATAATTGATACACAAAATGACCTGGAGACTCCGGCATGCGGCAATGGGTTTCTCATGCAACAACATATTGATTATATTTGATTTTCACTGCCAGGATATTTCATAAGAACAATTATCCTTCTTTCCGATTATACCTAACAAATCATCAAATGCAACTAATTTTAAGGCGCTGCCTGAAAAATGCGGCGGGAAGGCGCGATGGAGCGGCGGAAAGTTTAGTTGGCGCCGCTGGTGATTCATGGGTTGGGGTTTGCAAGAAAAAGTAAAAAACATTGAAAATATACGGGCATTTCAGGATGATGTATTGTAGTTTTCCAACAGACTGAAGGAGCGGGACCGCGCCACATCAACACAAGGAACTGCCGCGGCCGGATACAAACCATATTCCCAGGGTTTTCCCATGAGCGCCTGCGGTAATCATGATTGTTCCCCGAATCGACTGCACGAACGGCAACGCGGAACATTACAGGCTGTTCTCGGCATCAACGCCGTAATGTTTCTGGTCATCGCTGTTGCTGCGTTTTACGGCAGGTCAACAGCCCTGCTGGCCGACAGCCTCGATAACCTTGGGGATGCATTGACATACGGCCTCAGCCTTTACGCGGTTTCGCGCAGCCCCGCGGTCAAGGCCAAAGTCGCGCTGTTTAAAGGCGGGCTGATTTTTCTCGCGGCTTCAGGCGTGTCTGCCCAAATTATCTACAAGTTTTTTGTGCCGACCATCCCCGTCTTCGAGGTTATGGGTGTGTTCAGTCTTCTCGGTCTTGCGGCAAACTCCCTTTGTCTTTTTCTTTTGCAGCGGCACCGCCGCGAAGATGTGAATATGAGTTCGGTATGGGAATGCTCGCGAAACGACATCGCCTCAAATCTTTCTGTTTTCGCGGCAGCCGGTGCCGTTTGGATCACCGGCTCTGATTGGCCCGATATTGCGGTTGCCTTAGGCCTGGTGTGGTTCCTGATGCGTTCCGCTCTTCGCGTTATTTCCGCCGCCATGGGCGGGCTTCATACGGCAACCTGACATGGCTTGGCAGGGCGAACCGGAATCCACCGGAATGATCTCCGGCAATATTGATGGACTCGTAAAAACCGAAGATTAACCACAGAGAGCACAGAGTCCACAGAGATAATGAACTTTAATTAAAAATATTTTCTTTGTGATCTCTGTGTGCTCTGTGGTGAAAATAGATTTTTTACGAATTCATCAAAGTTAAAATCATAGGAAAAGGGCTGGGAAAATAATGCGCGCCTTATTAGTGATCGATGTCCAGAACGAATATTTCACCGGAAAGCTGCCGGTGTCTCATCCGCCCGGAAGCCTGGCCAATATCCTGAAGGCGATGGATGCCGCGGCGGCGAATCAAATCCCCGTGGCGGTGATCCGGCATGCGGCCAAGGCGGAAACCTCCCCCGTCTTTCGGCAAGGCAGTCCGGAATGGGAGCTTCACCCCGACGTTGAGAAGCGGCACCGCGACACGTTGATCGACAAAAACTGGCCGGACAGCTTTACCGACACCAACCTGGAAGAATGGCTCAAAGGCAACGGGATCAACACCCTTACCGTGTGCGGATACATGACGCAGATGTGCTGCGATACCACCGCGCGCCGCGCCTTCCACCTCGGCTATGCCGTTGAATTTCTCTCCGACGCCACGGGCACCCTGTCGTTTACCAACGAGGCCGGTACCGTGACGGACGAAGAACTGCATCGGGCCATACTGGTGACCCAGTGCCGCTTCAGCAAAGTGATGAAAACCGACGAATGGATCAGCCGTGTCCGGCGCAAATGACGTTGCGGGCATCGTGCAGGCATGTCCGGATAACGGCATTCCCCGCCCACCAAGGCCAGGAGGCCGACAGACGCCGATGAATGTCATCGAAATTGAAGTCTTCAACAAGCTCTTTGCCGCCATCGCCGAGGAAATGGGCATTATCCTCACCCGCTCTTCCTTTTCCTCCAATATCAAGGAACGGCGGGATTTTTCCTGCGCCGTCTTTGACGGCCGGGGCGACCTCATCGCCCAGGCGGCCCATATCCCGGTCCATCTCGGCGCCATGCCCATGACCCTGCGGCATGTCCTTGCCTCCCACACGTTTGCACCTGGCGATGTGGTCATTACCAACGACCCATTCCACGGCGGCAGCCATCTGCCGGATATCACCCTTGTTGCGGCAGTGCACGACCGCGGCGGCACCCCGCTCTTTTACACGGTAACCCGGGCCCATCATGCCGATGTGGGGGGCAGGAACCCCGGCTCCATGGGTTTTGTCACCGATGCGGCCGATGAAGGCGTGCTCATCCCCCCTACCCTGCTGGTCCGCCAGGGGCAGGTAAACCATGATTTTCTTGCCGGTTTCCTGGCCGCGGTCAGAAATCCGGAGGAGCGGTTGGGCGATCTCAGGGCCCAGCAGGCGGCCCTCAAACGGGGCGGCTCGCGGCTGCTGGAGCTGCATGACAAATACGGGACCAGTCATGTGGCAACAGTGATCAATCACCTGCAGGATTACGCCGAACGGCTCATGCGGGCC